>JAHFBB010000075.1 GCA_023250255.1 Chloroflexota bacterium
ATGAGGTTCGGACTGCGGCCCTGGCCGTGTGCTTCGCGGCCATCAGCCTGATCCTGTTTGCGAGCCGATGGCGCTGGCTCGTCCTGTCCGATGCACCCGGCATGGCCACCATCGAGACGCGCTTCGCCCTCGACTTCACCGCCCTGGGCATCGCCAGCCTGGCCGTCGGCCACCTTCTGCTGGTCGCCTACCCACTGTCGGAGCTCCTCCAGCCGGTGGCGACGTCGGCAATTCCGTTCGTCAATCCGAACGGCGCGGCCTGGTTGGGCGTGCTCGCCTGCGCGGCCGGATCGATGGTGGTGCTGCCCGCCCGCCCGTATCGGGCTGTCGCGGCGGCAGCCATGTCGGCGGTGACCGCCCTGGTGCTTCCGCATGAGGTCGAGTCCACCGAGTTGGTGGCCTTCCTGGTGCTGCTGGGGGTGACAACCGTTGCAGCTCGCTGGCGATGGCTGGCGTTGTCCGCGGCAGACGGCCCTGGCTGGTTGCCGGCCCAGGCCAGCCTGGACGCTGCCGCCGTCCTTGCCCTGGGCGGAGCAGCGACGCTGACGACGGGGGACTATTACCCGTTCTCCGCCTGGAACGACGGCTTGATCGGTATCTCCACTCTTCCCCGGCCACCGTTCTGGAACGAGGCCACGGTCGCGACGGTGCTGGTGGTCGCGGGTCTTCTGGCAAGTGGCAGGATGGCCGCCCTCCCGTGGTGGCGACCCGGATTCCTCCTGGCTGCCGCGATGATGGTGGCCTGGCTGCTTCCTCTCCAGGTGGCACCACCGCTGATCGTTGTCGGCTGGGTCGCGATTGCAGCCGCGCTCCTGATTGGGGGACGACGATTGGCGGCTTGGACGCTCGAGTGGGCCGCCGACGCCCTGGCGTTGGTGGCGATGATCCTGGCCCTGTCGGTGGTGGTCCCACTCACCCGGCTGGTCGTGGCGGACTCGGCGTTGGTTCCAATCCCGCTGCTGAACGGCGATACGCTGGCCCTCGCTTCCCTGGTCGCCTACGGAGCGCTCCGGGTCAAGCTGTCCCGTTCGCGTCGCGAGGGTGAGTTGATCGGGGCACTGGCTGGTGCGCTGGCGGTCTACATTCCGTCGGTGGCGGTCATCGACCTCGTCTCCGCCGTCACCGGCACGGGAATGAGTTTCGAGGATCGCCAGCGCCTCGGCCAGGTGGCCCTGAGCGTCCTATGGGCGGCTCTCGGCGTCGGCGTCCTGGCCGCCGGCCTCGGCCTGCGCAGTCTGACGGTCCGGCTCTTTGGACTGGGCCTGTTGGCGATGGTGACGGTCAAGGTGTTCGTCGTCGACTTGGCCGCCCTCGACGTCGCCTTCCGCGTCCTGTCGTTCATCGGCCTGGGGATCCTGCTGGTGGGCGGCGGCTGGCTCTATCTCCGTTTTGAAGGGCGAACCGGCACTCAGGATGTGAGCTAGACGGACAGGGGCTCGCGGTACTCCCCGTAGACCTCGCGAAGGATGCCGCACATCTCGCCAATGGTGGAATAGGCCGCGGTGGCTTCCAGGATGGCCGGCATGAGGTTGGTGTCGCCGCGCCGCGCCTCTTCGGTCAGTCGGGTCATGGCGGCAGCGTGGGCGTCGGCATCCCGCGATGCCCGGGTCTCGACGAGTCGGGCCAGGTGCCTGCGTTCCATTTCTGGAGTGATCTCCAGCAGCGGGATCGACAGCGTTTCGTTCGGGTCGGCGAAGGCCGTGACCCCCACGATCTGCTGCTCCCCCTCTTCGACGGCGCGGTTGTGGGCATAAGCGGCGTCGGCGATCTCCGCCTGCGGGAACCCGGCCTCGATCGCCCGCACCATCCCACCCAGGTCGTCGATCCGGCGGATGTATTCCCACGCCGCTTGCTCCGTCCGGTTGGTGAGCGTCTCGACGAACCACGACCCGCCCAGCGGATCCACGGTGTTCGCCACCCCCGACTCCTCGGCCAGGACCTGCTGCTGGCGGAGGGCAAGGAGGGCGGCCGCTTCCGAGGGGACGGCCCATGCCTCGTCGTACGCATCGGTATGCAGCGACTGGGTGCCGCCCAGGATGCCTGCCAGGGCCTGGATGGCCACCCGCGTCAGGTTGTTCAGCGGCTGCTGGGCGGTCAGGGAGACGCCGGCGGTCTGGGTGTGGAAGCGGAGCCAGCTGGAGCGCTCGTTCTCGGCGCCGAAGCGCTCGGTGCATAAGGTGAACCACATTCGGCGGGCGGCCCGGAACTTGGCGATTTCCTCGAAGAAGTCGTTGTGGCTGTTGAAGAAGAAGGACAGCCGTGGGGCGAAATCGTCGAACCTCAAGCCGCGGGCGAGGGCATCCTCGACGTAGGCAATGCCGTCGGCCAGGGTAAACGCCAGTTCCTGGACCGCGGTCGAACCCGCCTCGCGAATGTGATAGCCGCTGATGCTGATCGTGTTCCAGCGCGGCATCTCCCGGGTCCCGAATTCCACGGTGTCGGTGACCAGCTTGAGAGAGGGAGCCGGCGGGAAGATGTATTCCTTCTGGGCGATGAACTCCTTGAGGATGTCGTTCTGCAATGTCCCGCTGAGCTCGGCCCGCGGCACGCCGGCCTTCTCGGCGGCCACGATGTACATGGCCCAGATCATGGCTGCCGGCGAGTTGATGGTCATGGAGGTGCTGATCTCGCCCACCGGCAGGCCGGCCAGCAGGATCTCCATATCGGCCAGGCTGCTGACCGCCACGCCGCACGTCCCGAATTCACCCGCGGCATGGGGGTCGTCGTGGTCGTAGCCGTACAGGGTGGGCATGTCGTAGGCAATGGACAGGCCCGTCCCGCCCTCCGCAATCAGCCGATGGAAGCGAGCATTGGTGTCCTCGGCGGCGCCGAAACCGGCAAACATGCGCATGGTCCACAGGCGTCCGCGGTAGCCGGTCGGGTGGATTCCGCGGGTGAACGGTGCCTCTCCGGGCTCACCGATCGGGTCGCTCAGGCTGGCTGAGCCGGACCGATAGCGAGGCCGAGCCAGGTCTGGATCGTTCGCGGGGTCAGTCGGGTCGTTTGGCCCGTAGGCACGCCCGATGGGCACGCCCGACTGGGTGATGAATCGCGGCTTGCGCTCCGGCTGGCTCACCGGCGCATCTTATCCGCCAGCCGTGCCGTTGGCTGGAAACGACTCGGCCGGGCCATTTCTGGTCCGGCCGAGATCGGTTGTCAACCGGTGACGACCCTACGCGTGGTCGTCGTGGTCATGACCGTCGTGGTCATGACCTTCGTCGGCGGCTTCGGCCATGGCCTCATCGGCCATCGGCTCTGGGTCGGCCGCCGGCGCTGCCGCCGCCTCCATGGCCGGGGCAGCCGCGGGGGGAGCCGGAGGTGCGCTGGCCGCAGCGCCGGCGCCTCCACCACCGAAGGCCATCATCAGGGCCTCCATGCTGGTGCCACCAGTGGGTTGCCCAAAGGCAGCTCGAACGCCGGGGGTGGTCAGGTAGTAAATGATGATCCCGTTGATCACGATGCTGATGATCCCGCCGGAGACGCTCGTGTACTGCAAGACGATCTCGATGAGGGTCACCACGATGCCCGCGACCTGCAGGAACAGCGCCCACCGCCAAATACCTGCGTTCAGGGTCCACAGGCCGTACGCGATCCACACTGCCACGACGCCCCAGGCGAGGGCATACACGCCGAAGAGGACCGCCAGTCCGGTTCCTCCGACGGCGCCCAGGAAGCCGGAAAGACCGAGCAGGGCCAGCCCGCCCAGGATCGAGAAGAACGCGCCGATAAACGACAGGATTGCCAGGACGGTTACACCGGTTGGCCGATTCATTCGTTCCACAACCTCCTCATGCGGCACAACGGGGCGCGCCGACAAACCTGTTGTAGCACGCCCCCTCGTCTACTGGCGGCTGTTTCCGCGCACGAGCATGGCAAGATGTCGCCATTCACTTCCTGACCGATGCCGGCAGCTCGCTGTTGCCGGACCGGCATCGACGAATCGAGGTACGGCCATGACGCCCCGGGTGATGACCGTTTCTGGACCGATCCCACCCGAGCGGCTCGGATTCACGCTTCCCCACGAGCACACACGCATCGCGCTGTGGCATCTCCCAGGTCGATACGACTACTGGGAACTGGCGGCGGGGGAGGACCTGATTGACGAGGAGCTCAACGACTTCCGGCGGCGTGGCGGAGCGACCGTAGTGGACCTCACCCTGCCCGGCGTTGGCCGCAACCCGGAGTGGCTGCGCGCGATCGCCAGCCGGACGGGGCTGAACGTGGTGATGGGGTGCGGCTGGTACCGCGGTCCGTACTACCCCGCGGAAGCGCGGATTGATCGTCGATCGGTGGATGACCTGGCCGACGAGCTGGTCGCCGAATTCGAGCACGGCGTGTCCGGTACCGGCATTCGGCCGGGGATCATTGGTGAAATCGGCTCCGACAAGCCGTGGGTGTCACCCGTCGAGGAACGGGTGCATCGAGCTGCCGCCCGCGCGGCGCTGCGGACGGGGATGGCGGTCACCACCCATGGCGTCCAGTCTACTGTCGGGGAGGCCCAGTTGCGAATCTTCGAGGAGGAGGGCCTGGATCCGGCGCGGGTCGTCATCGGTCACGCTGATTCGTGGCCCGACCTCGACCATTTCCTCGTCATCCTCGATCGCGGGGCGAACCTGGAATTTGACTTCCTCGGGCATCGGTTCGACGCGCTGGACGAAGCCCGCGAACCGCGGATCATCGAACTGATCGTGGAACTGCTCGAGCGCGGGTACACCGACCAGCTACTGCTTAGCCAGGACGTTTGTCATGACAAGCAGTTGAAAGCCAATGGCGGCTTCGGCTACACCTTCCTCCAACAGCATTTCCTGCCGAGCCTGCGCACCGCCGCCGTGGGGGAGGGCGAGATTGGCAAGATGACCGTGGACAATCCCCGTCGCCTGCTGACCCTGGCCGACCCGGCCTAGCGTCAGCCAGAAAGGAGCCCAGAACACATGTCGGTAGCCCGTGTCACCGAACTCAGCTGCACGTCCAACGAGAGTTTCGAGGCGGCCATTCGCGATGGCCTCGCCCGGGCGCGCCGCACCCTGCGAGGGGTGAAGAGCGCCTGGATCAAGGAACAGCGGGTCACCGTGGCCGCCGATGGCGGCCTCGAGTTTCAGGTCAACGTATTGGTGACGTTCGTCCTGGACGAATAGAGGTCGGAGAGCTAAGGCGCCTTCGCCAGACCGATCTTGCCCTTCGCCCGACTGAATCGCGCCCGGTAGACCGGGTTCGACACTCGGGCATTGACCGTGGCCGCGTCGAGCGGCTTGCTGCTGCGCGGAGCGGAGTAGATGCCCCGTTCGGCGACCGCGGTCGCCAGTTCGGCCGCCGTCTGCGGGCCGCGCTCGGTGATGACCGCAATCAGCTCTTCGTGCAGTGGCACGGACGAACGCTTGGTCGCGGCTTTTCGGGAAGCAGTCTTCCTGGTCGCGGCCTTGGCGCCCGTCGACTTCGCGGTTATGGCGACCGCCTTTGGCGGGCGTCCACGCTTGCGCGCCGGGGCCGCGGCTGGCGTTTCGGCTGCGGTCTCGACCGCGGCGGTTTCGGCTCGTGCCTTTGGCGGGCGTCCACGCTTGCGCGCCGGAGCCATGGCCTCAGCCGCGATCTCAACGGCAACCGCGGTGAGCGCTGTCTCGGCCATGACCTCGGCAGTCAGGGCGGTGCCGGTGAGGGCGTCC
>JAHFBB010000248.1 GCA_023250255.1 Chloroflexota bacterium
TTCCCCGGGTTCAGGCTGTCGGGCGAGCCGCCAATCCCGATCCGCACGGTTCCTCCGGTCGTCGGAGCCGAGGATGCGCCGGGAGAGCCGCCACTCGCATCCGGGCTGGGCGACTCCCCAGGCGTGCAGGCGGCAAGCAGCATGCCGGTGGCGACGATCAGGGTCAGCGCGGTTCGGGTGGCGAGCGACACGGGTGGTCCTCCTGGGGCAACGGCCCGGCGGTGCGGTCGGGTCTACGCGAAGCACGATTCTGGCACACCGACTCAAGCCGGGAGGGCGACCCACGCGTGGCATACTCGCCGGCCATATGCCCGCCGCCCCCCGACGTCCCCTGACTGCGGCTGCACTGGTCCGTGCCCAGGCGGTGATCGAGTCGTTCGACCTGACCGGCTCGGGTGCATTGGCCTATGGCCGCCGCGTCATCCAGGGCAACGCGTATGCCTCGCACCTGTGGTTGACCTCGTGGGAGGGAGCTCGCGCACGGCAGTTGACCCATGGGGCGGTCCGCGACACGGCACCCGCCTGGTCGCCCGACAGTCGGCGCCTGGCCTTCCTGCGCACCCCGGTCCGCCAACCGGGGGCTGATGGCGCTGCCGCAACCGCCCAGATCTGGCTGCTCGCGGCCGACCGAAGAGATGCCCGGCCATGGCAACTCACTCGCCTGCCGCACGGGGTGCGCGCCCTCCGCTGGAGCCCTGACTCGCGAACGCTGGCCCTGGTTGCCGAGACCGGCGAGGAACGGTTCGTCGTCGGCGGGCAGCGCCCTGGGGTGGCACCTACCGCTCGACGGATCACCGCAACCGACTGGCGAGACGACGACGCCGGCCTGGTTGGCCGACGCCATCACCTGTTCATCATCGAGGCTCGGCGGGGCGCGCGTCCGGAACAGTTGACGGACGGTGATTTCGATGCGGATGAGCCGGCCTGGTCCGCCGATGGCACCCTGATCGCCTTCACATCCGGGGTCGCATCGGACTCGAACGTGGACCCACGGATGCGAATCTGCGCGGTGCCTTCCACCGGCGGGGCGGTTCGCCTACTGGTCGACTGGCAGGGTGACGCCCATCGCCCCGCGTTCTCGCCGAACGGGCAATGGCTGGCGTTCGCCGGAATTGATCATCGGGATCCGCCAGACGAGTCCCTCCTGGGTCTGTGGGTCCAGCGAGTGGACGGCGGCCAGCGCCGATGCCTGACCGATGGCCTCGATCGGGCGGTGGAGGGCGGGGCCTGGGCGGACCTCGCGCTGGCCGATGACGCTCCCGGCCCACTCTGGCTGACCAGCACCGAACTCGTGGTCCTGGTGGGCACCAACGGGCGCAACCTTCCGTACCGCGCCAGGCTGGATGGCGGGTCGGCCGAGCCACTCACCAATCGCGCGCTGCGGGTCGTCGGTTCGGGACTGGCGGTCTCTGCCGGCCGTATCGGCTTCAGCGCGGCAATCGACGGCCATGCATCGGAGGTGTTCGCGTTGGCTGATGGCCGACTCAGGCCGCTCACCGCCAACGGGTCATCCTGGCAGCGACGGGTCGGACGGCCGGAACTCACCGAATTCGAGATCGCCGGGCCGGGCGGACCCATCCAGGTCTGGCTCGCCTCACCGCCGGACACCGGCGACAAGCCGCTTCCGACCGTCATTCACTTCCACGGCGGCCCGACCGGCTGCTGGGCGCCCGGCGGGACCATGGATTCGACCCTGTTGACCGCCCACGGCTATCGAGTAGCCATGCCAAACATCCGCGGCTCGGCGACGCATGGCTCGGCCTGGATCGCGGCGCTTGGCGGGCGCTGGGGCGAGGTGGACGCCGCGGACGCACTTGCCGTCACCGACGCCCTCATTGCGCGGGGGTTGAGCGACCCGGATCGCATCGGTCTGTTAGGCCTGTCGTACGGCGGATTCCTGGTCCAATGGATGGTGGGGGTGACTGATCGCTTTGCCGCCGCGGTGGCCGAGAACGGAGTGGCCAACCAGGTGTCGGAATGGGCCTCGTCGTATTTCGGGGTGCACTACAACCGTCGTGCTCGACTCGGGGACCCGCTCAGTTCGGAGGGCGTCGATCAGCTGTGGGCGACGTCGCCCATGCGCAACGTTGCCGCCGTTCGGACTCCGCTGCTCATGCTTCAGGCGGCCGAGGACCAGGTCTGCTCGGCGGGGAATAA
>JAHFBB010000076.1 GCA_023250255.1 Chloroflexota bacterium
GTGGCTGATCCGGCTGATCTCCGGCAACTGCGGCTGGTGGTGACCGCGCTGGGGCTGCCGCTGGTGAGCTGGCTGACCGGGGCGAGCTGGTCTCGGTTCTCCGATCTTGACGCGGGCGGCCGCGATCGGCTTCTGCTCGGATGGGCGCAGAGCCGGATCGGTCAACGGCGCACCGCCTTCCAGGCATTCAAGCGGGCGCTCATGTTCCTCGCCTACACCGATCCCGGCACGCCTGAGAAGCCCAACCCCGCCTGGCGGCGAATGGGCTACGTCCCGGCAGCTGCGGTGGACGTGCCCCCTCCCTCCATCCGCCCGCTCGAGGTGGACCGCAGACTGACGACCCCGCTCGAACTCGAAGCCGACGTGGTGATTGTCGGTTCGGGGGCAGGCGGAGGGGTTGTCGCGGCCCGATTGGCGGCCGCGGGGGTATCGGTCCTGGTGGTCGAGGCCGGGCGATATATCCCCGAGTCGGCCATGCCGTCCCTCGAAGGAGATGGCTTTCGCCAGCTCTACCTCGACCAGGGCACGACCGCGACCGATGATTTGGCCATCACCATCGTTGCTGGCAGCGGCGCCGGCGGCGGGACCACGGTGAACTGGACCACCTGTATCGAGCCTCCGGGCTGGCTGCGCGACGAGTGGGCGGCCGGTGGCCTTGAGGGCATTGACTCAGCCCAGACCGATGCCGACCTGGCGCGACTGAGCAGTGAGCTCGGACTGTGCGACCCGACCGTTGTCCCGGCCAAGGACCAGGCCATCCTGAACGGTTCAGCGGCTCTTGGATGGGAAGCGGCGACCACTCGACGGAACGCCGGCCCGTGCACCGACTGCGACACCTGCGGCTTCGGCTGCCGGCGCGGGGCCAAACGCTCAGGCCTGCGGGCCCACCTGGCGACCGCGGTCGGCAGCGGGGCCCGGATCCTGGTCCACGCTCCCGCCCTGCGCGTCCTCCTGACCGACGGCCGAGCGACTGGAATCGAGGGTGTGCTGGCCGGTGGGCGGCCATTCCGGGTTCGGGCCAGGCAGGTAGTCATGGCCGCCGGCGCGCTGCGCACGCCGTTGCTCCTGGAGGCGAGTGGCCTCGCCCATCCCGCGCTCGGACAACATCTCGCCCTCCATCCGGCGGTGGTGGTGGTGACATTCATGCCCGAGCGGGTCGACATGTGGCGAGGACCCATGCAGGCCGCCCGATCGCTCGAGTTCGCGCGCCCCGGACCGGCATCCGCCGACGGCATCGGCCCCGCGCACCACGGCTTCTTCATCGAAACCGGTCCGGCCCACCCCGGGCTTGCGGCCAGCGCCTTTCCCTGGACGGGCGGAGCGGCGTCGGCGGCCCTGCTCGATCGGGCCGGCTGGAGCATCCCGCTCGGTGCTGGTCAGCGGGACTCTGGCAACGGCCGTGTCTTTCGCAGTCGGGCGGGACGGCCGCGGATCAGTTATCGGCTGACGGCAGAGGATCGCTCAACCGCGGCGCGGATCATGGTCGAGGTCTCCAGGCTTGCCCGGGCGGCCGGCGCACAGGAGCTGCTCACCGCATCGACGCCCGCCGATCACATCGACCTGCGCACGGCCTCCGACACGGAATGGACCGCCTTCCTCCGACGCAGGGCATCCGCAAACTACGGTCCGAACCGACCGTTCATCTTCTCTGCGCACCAGATGGGCACCGCCCGCGCCGGCTCGGATCCGGGCTCCTCGGTCTGCGACCCGCACGGTCGCGTCTGGTCGAGCGCCGGCCTGTACGTGGCCGACAGCTCCCTCTTCCCGACAGCGTCCGGCGTGAACCCCATGCTGACCGTCATGACCCTGGCCGAACGCACGGCCCGCGCGGTCCTCGCCGATCGCTAGTCGGTCGGCCGGTGGGGTCGGTCTCCCTCCCATTCGAGGTCGAGCCAGTGGGTGAGCCAGGTCCATCGCCTCCGATCCGCAGTCGAGCGCGCCTCGACCTCGTGGTGCAGGGCCGCTATCGGCGGCGCGGTCAGGGCGTCAAGTCCTGACGCGACGGCTCGTGCGACCTCGCGCTCACGGGCGGATTCGCGTTCCGGCGCGGGGCCCGACGGCACGTCCGCCAGTTCCAGTGCGCTGACCGCCGGCAGGACCCGCAGCACCAGCCGACGTCCGCGATAGAGCTCGGTGGTGCCGCCGATCAGGATGGGCACGATGGGCGCGCCCGTCCGCAGCGCGACGTAGCCGATCCCCGCCTTGATCTCCCGCGCCCGGTCGGGCGGGGATGGTGGTCCCGCCTCGGGAAACAGGACGAAGACCGCACCTGCGTCGAGGACCCGGCCGGCGGCATCGACATGGGGTCCGAACGCACCGACCCCGCCCTTCGGCCAGACGGGAACCACGCCTCCGATCAACCGGAACAGGAAGCGACGAAACGGCGTCAGGAACAGGACTCGCCCATCGCCGAAGAACACGATCCGCGGCTCAATCGGCAGCCGCATGACCAGCAGGAACGGATCGATCCACCGCCGGTGCGGCAATGGCGCAGCGATCCAACCTCCGGTGCGCGGCAGGTTCTCCGCGCCTTCCAGGGTCATCCGGAACCGGAAGAAGGCCCAGTTGAGGAATTTCGCCAGGGCCACAACGAATCGGTAGGCCAGCGGTGCCCGCGGCGACGCGCTGCCCTGGAGTCCTGCCGGCCGACGGCGGCTCATTCCTCTAGCGCAACCGCGGGAAGATGTCGGTGGCTATCTGCTCGAGGCGACCAGGTTCGGTCACGCCTCGGACGCTGAAGATGATGTGCTGGGCGCCGGCCTCCGCCAACTCCCCCCAGCGCTCGACCACGTGCCCCGTGGATTCCCGCTCGAGGTCAAGGCTCTTCAGGACCGTCCGCTCGATCTCGTCGTACGGTCGCCCGACGGCAGCACAATGCTCGGCCAGCACCGCGTACTTGTGGCGGAGCGTGTCGGCGTCGCCGAAGACGTTGCAGGCGTCCGCGTAGCGGGCCACCAGCCGCAGGGTCCGCTTCTCCCCACCACCGCCGACCATGATCGGCACCCGGGGCCGGCTGATCGACTGCGGCGAGTTCAACAACCGGGTTGCCGTGGTCGTCCGGCCCTCGAAGCCTTCGCCGGTGCCGCTTCCTCCGGCGAACATGGCGTGAGCCATCTCGAGCGTGTCCCGCAGATTGTCGAATCGTTGCCCGAGCGGCGGGAACGGGATCCCCAAGGCCCTCGACTCCTCCTCGTTCCAGGCGGCTCCCAGGCCGAGCCAGGCCCGGCCCCCCGACAGAATATCCAGGGTGGTGGCGGCCTTGATCCAGACAGCGGGCTGCCGATAGGGAATTCCGCCAACCATGAGGCCCAGTCGAGCGCGCGACGAATGGGCGGCCATGAAGCCCAGGGCGGTCTGACCCTCGAGCATCGGCGCCTCGGGCGGTCCGAGGCCGCGGATCTGGAAGAAGTGATCCATCACCCAGATCGAGTCGAACCCGACGTCGTCGGCAATACGCACCACCCGGGCCAGCGTTGGACCGATGGCGGCTCCGCCGCCGGGCCAGGTGAACGAATTGATGGTAAGGCCGAACTTCACCGCTCGACGGTGACGCCCCTCCAGAAGGCGACGTAGCCCTCGATGTTCTTCGCCTTGTCGGAGGCATCGGGGTAGTACCAGGCAGCATCGGCATTACGCTCGCCGTCGACATCGAGGGTGTAGTAGCTGGCGGTCCCCTTCCACCAACAGAGGGTGTGGGTATCGCTCGGGGCCAGGAATTCGGCCTTCACCGCCTCAGGCGGGAAGTAGACATTGCCCTCGACCATCTCGAACGTGTCGCTCTCGGCGATGACCTGACCGTTCCAGATTGCCCGTGCCATGAGCGGAGCGTACTCCGCCAGGCACAACGCGTCAGCCCATACTGTGTCGCCATGCGGTCGCCGCTACCAATCCCCCGGAGTGCCCGCCTGATGGTCGCTGGCGGCCTGGTCTGGCTCGCTGCCTGTGCGCTGCCGGCCCAGTCGCCCAGCGAGGCTCCGCCGTCCAGCGCTCCATCTGCCACCCCAGTGGGCGTCAGGGCCTGCCAGAGCACCCTGACAAGCGCCCCTGAGGCGCCTGAGCCGGTTGCGCCGCCAGACGCCCTTACAGTCCTGCCGATCACCGGTCGCGTGGACCTCCCCGGCGAGTCGGCGTTCGTCGGCGCCAGCGAGGACGCCCTGTGGATCACCTCGACCGATGGCTGGCTATGGCGGGTGGATGTGGCAACGCAGGCGGTGACGAATTCGATCGAGCTGCCTGACCTCGGCCTGTCCCGCCCGGCCTCCGGTCTCGGCGCCATATGGGTGGCCGAGATGGCGAGTGGCCGACTCCTCCGCCTTGACCCCCTTGACGGAAGCACCATCGCCGAAATCGCCCTCGAGCCCTCAGAGCGGCCGTTGGGAATTGCCTTCGACATCGATTCGGTGTGGGTGGCCAACCAGACCAGCAACAGCGTCATCGTTGTCGATGGCGCTACCAACGAGGTGGTCGAGCGGATCGACATGCGAGCGACCTCGGCCGATGCGAGCGACCGCGCGCCGAGTTCGATCTCCACCGGTGCCATGGGCGCCTGGGTCGTCGAACATCGAGCCGATGCGTTGGCGGCGATCGACGGGCAGTCCTGGGCGGTCACCCGCACCTGCATCGGCACCCCCGAGCCGGGGATCATCGTCGCTGCCGCCGACCTCTTGTGGGTCAGCGATTCCGGCGGCGTGGTATCCGTCATCGATCCAGCGACCGGCTCCCCCACCGCTCGGCTCGGGATTCCCGGGGTGGTTGTGGGTGACCTTGTCGCCGATGACGAGATGATTTGGGTGGCTGCCGGATCGCACGTGGTCGGAATCAAACTCTCCACGCGAACGGTAACGGCCATCGTGGCTCTCGGAGACTTGGCCCAGGATCGACAGTTCGCCGGTGGCGTCTCGATCGCCGAGACCGCTGACGCAGTTTGGACCACTGACCCCGCCAGCGACGGTCTCCTTCGGCTGGGCCGGGCGCCGGCGTCGCCCTGACCGGCATCCGAAAAATGCCCGGACATTCAGATAACCACGGGTGCCGGGGACCGGTTCCCGGGTTTCAGTCGCTCGCGGTCAGGTCCAAGACGCGGCCGGGGACCTCGCCAATGTCATAGGTCTCGAGGTGGGCCACGCCGGCGTCGCCCAGCCCGAGCCTGGCGGCGGCCGCTTCCGTCAGGTGGAGGAAGTGACGGTTGCCGACGGCCTCGGCCACCGAACTCTTCAGCATCCGGTGGACGACGTTCACCGAGTTGCCCAGCAGCTCGGACTGCTGCTGCACCGCCAGGCGGACATAGGGACCCTCGTGGAGGACCATCTTCAGGTCGAGGCTGCTGGTCAGCACGCACGCCTCGCACCAATGGTCGCCGCGCCCGATATCGGCCCGGGTCCGTGCTTCGATGAAGCGCTGGTACGTACCGCGCAGTCGCTCGACGGCATACGCGCCGCGACCGTCCAGGGTTTCCGGCCGGGCAGTGGCGAACACCGCGTCGCCCTCGAACTTGACCACCGTGAACGGGTCAGCCAGACCCCCGGCGACCGCGTCCAGGAGCGCCCCCATCAGCGCGAATCCCGGTGGAATTCCCTGCGAGAAGT
>JAHFBB010000249.1 GCA_023250255.1 Chloroflexota bacterium
GCGCTCCGACCTCCTCGTCCTGTTCGGGGTGGCGCTGGTGGTCCGGGTGGTCGCCGCACTGAGCGTGGGCTACCCGCCCTACACCGATCCAGCCTACTACGCCATGATCGCCGAGCGACTTGCCACCGGCCATGGCTTCAGCGCACCGGTCATCTGGTCGTTCCTCGAGGTTGGCGGCTCTCTTCCCGCCGATCCAATGCTGCCCGTCCCGAGCAACGGGCACTGGATGCCGCTGACCTCCATCGTGGCTGCCGGATCCATGCTCCTGTTCGGTGCCAACCCAGCCGCCGGCCAGATACCTATGATCGGATTGGGCGCCCTGCTGGTCCCGTTTACCTACCTGATCGGGGTGGAGCTGTGGAACTCGCGCAGCGTGGGATTGGCCGCTGCCGTGCTGGCCCTGTTCGCCGGCCCGCTCCTGCTGATGTACCCGACCGTGGACAACTTCGCGGTGTTCGGCACGGCTGGTGCGGCCGCGCTGTACGCAGCCACCCGGGCCGTTCGCTCGCCCCGACCCCTGGGTTGGCTGCTCGTCTCGGGTGCGGCGGTCGGCCTGGCCTCGCTGGCGCGGGTCGACGGTCTGCTGCTGGCAGTGGCGCCCCTGGTGGCTGCCTGGCTGACGCGCCGGAACGTGATCGGGCGAGCGGCCGCCGCCCTGGCGACCGCGGGCGTCGTCCTGGCGCCGTGGCTGATCCGCAACCTGCAGGTCTTCGGCTCGGCCCTGCCGTCGGCCGGCGGGCACACGCTGTGGATCACCGAGTACAACCAACAGTTCTCGATTTCCACCCAGCCGACGCTCGAGTCGTACCTCGATTGGGGCTGGGTCAACATCATCGGCTCCAAGCTGGAGGCGTGGGTCGAGATCAGCGGGCGGACCGCCCTGCTGATGGGCGGAATCTTCGGATTGTTCTTCATCGCGGGGCTGTGGCTCAATCGGCGACGGCCGGAGCTGGTGCCATTCACCACCTATTTCGTGGTCATGTTCGTGGCCATGGGGGCCATCTTCACCTTCCACGCCTCGAAGGGCGCGTTCTTCCATTCGGCGCCGGCCTGGCTGCCGTTTGCCCTGCCCATGGCGGTGGCGGCCGTGGGTCCATCGTGCATCGCGCTCGGGCGCTGGTGGAAGTTCCTGGCCAGGCCGGCGACCCATCGGTTCG
Source organism: Chloroflexota bacterium (assembly GCA_023250255.1). Lineage (GTDB taxonomy): Bacteria > Chloroflexota > Limnocylindria > QHBO01 > QHBO01 > JAHFBB01. Next base: position 1,158 of record JAHFBB010000249.1, read on the forward strand.
TCCTGGTGGTCGGACTGTTGGGAGCCATTGGTCTGTCGCTCATCTCGTCGGTCAGCCTGTTCCGCATCTGGGAGGTGGCGCGCGAGCGGGACGTGGCGGCGGGCGAGTTCTTCATCGCCGGGGGCCACACCGCTGACGTGGTTCTGTACGCCGACACGCCCAGCCTGTGGCAGGTATCGGCCAATCCGGCGGTGGCCACGCCGTACGACCCGTACCCGGTCATCGAGCAGGTGGCGCGAGCCTATGGTGCTCGGTGGCTGGTGGTCGCCCTGCGCCAGGACGCAACCATCGATCCGCTGGGACTGTGGGCGGGTCCCGAGGCGGAAGACCAGGACGGGAATCACGCTGACTGGCTGGCGAGTGAGCCGAGTTTCGAGGCCGACGGGGTCCGGATCTGGCGGATCCTGGATCCCTCGGAGATGGCCGGCACACCCTAGGTCACGCTCGCGGTGGTACTTTCGGCGACCGAAGTACCGTTGCGCGGGCGCAGGGCCGGGCGGACCATCGTCCGGTCCATGTCCACCCCCGAACGGCGCTCCGTGATGCCTTCGCTGACCGATGTCTACGGTCAGGCGACTGGCGATCTCCGACGTCAGGCGCTCACCATGCGCGCACACACCGAACGCGCACGCGACCTGTATCGAGCCCGGCTCGGCGATTGGATGCAGCTTCGTTCACGCCTCGACCACCATGGTCCGGATGCCGCGGACGTGAGCTCCAGCCTGCGTACCACCGAAGAGGAGGCGGCGCGTGAAGTGGCGGACCTCCAGCGCCTGCTGCAGCGGCTGGACGTCGCCGCCCGCCAGGTCGACCTGCTGGCGGCCTATCTGACAACCGAGTCCGCGACCGATGAGATTCCGGATTTGGACCCTACCGACAGTTCGGCTGCGGCCGTCAGCCTGCGCATCATCCAGGCGCAGGAGCAGGAGCGCCTGCGGCTGGCCGAGGAGATCCACGACGGCCCCGCCCAGGTTCTGACCAACGCGATCTTC
>JAHFBB010000077.1 GCA_023250255.1 Chloroflexota bacterium
CCGGTGCCCGCGATCTGGCAGGCAACCGGCTGGACGGCGACTCGAACTTCTCGTTCGTGACCCGCGCCGGCGCGGCCATTTTGGCGCTGTCGCCGTCGCGCGGGGGTTCGGGGATCAGCGGCAACGTCATCGAGATCCGATTCAGCATGCCCATGGCCACCGAACGCACCTCGGCGGCCTTTACCCTCCGCGACCAAAGCACCGGCCGAGCGGTTCCGGGGACCGTCAGCTGGGATCCAACCGGCACCACCCTGCGCTTCAGCGCGGCAGCGAACTTCACCCGCGGACATCGCTTCAGCGCGCAACTGGGCGCCGGGGCGGTCGATGCGGACGGCAACCCGGTGACCGTGGACTGGTCATTCGCCACAGTCGGCGCCACCACCACCTATCGGTCCGTCGTCACCCCGTCGTCGCCACCACCGCCTCCGCCGGCAGGCAGCGACCAGATGCAGGTCTACGCCCTGAACCAGATCAATTCGGCCCGCGCGGCCTACGGTTTCGCGCCGGTTGCCCTGGATGCGGCCATCAGCGCGGTGGCGTACGCCCACTCGTACGACGAACTGGTGAATGGCTATTTCGCCCACGACTCATTGGATGGCACGAAGTTCTACCAGCGCCTCACCGCGGCCGGAATCGTTTGGAGCTGGTCGGGTGAGAACGCGTGCTGGCGGACCGGTTCCACGGTCCAGGTATCGCTCGACTGGTGCCAGGCCGGGTTCATGGGCGAGCCGTATCCGGGGTACGCCAATCACATTGCCAACATCCTCAATCCAAAGGCTCGCCGGGTGGGGATTGGCATCGCCACCAACGGCTCCAAGGTCATCGTCACCTGGGATTACACGAACTGACGCACTGACCGCCGGACCGATGGCTCGGCATGCCCGGCCATTCGGCTGCCGCAAAACCGGTGCTACACTCGCCCACCGATGAGCCCTGCGCGCCGCAGCGGCGGCGACCTCGTCATCGTCGAGTCGCCGGCCAAAGCCAAGACCATTGAACGCTACCTGGGCGACGATTTCCGGGTTCTTGCCTCGTTTGGCCACGTCCGTGACCTGCCGAAATGGGGGCTTGGCGTGGACCTCGAGCACGACTTCCTGCCGAACTACGTCCCCCTGACCGATCGGAAGAAGGAACTCGAAAAGCTGACCACCGCGGCCCGCGCCGCCGACACGGTCTGGCTGGCCACCGACCTCGACCGCGAGGGCGAATCCATCGCCTGGCACATTGCCGAGCACGTGGGCCTGACCGAGGATCGGATCCGACGGGTCACTTTCAGCGAGATCACCAAGAGCGCCATTGATGCTGCCTTCGCCGAGCCCCGCAGCCTGAACATCGACCTGATCGACGCCCAGCAGGCGCGGCGAATCATCGATCGTCTGGTTGGATACAAGCTCAGTCCACTGGTTGCCAGCAAGATACGCCGGGGTCTGACTGCCGGCCGCGTGCAGAGCGTCGCGGTTCGTTTGGTCGTCGATCGCGAGCGGGAGATCACCGCCTTCACGGCGGTCGAGTACTGGACCCTGACCGCGTCACTCGAGCGGACCGCCGGTCCCGGCCGCCTCCGAGCAGAACTCACCAAGATTGACGGCGAGAAAGCGGTGGTCAGTACGGCCGAGAAGGCCGAGGAGCATCGAGCGGCGCTCGAGGCGGGAACGTTCACGGTGGCGAACGTCAGCCGGACCCAGCGTCGGCAGAACGCGCCGCCGCCGTTTACCACCTCAACCCTCCAGCAGGAGGCGTCCCGCAAGCTCGGCTTCAGTCCCCGACGGACGATGTCCGCGGCGCAATCGCTGTACGAGGGAGTCGCCCTGCCGGAAGGGCAGGTGGGCCTGATCACCTACATGCGCACCGATTCGCTGGCCATGTCCGCCGGCGCCGTTGCCGAGGCGCGCAGCGTGGCCGCCGCCCGCTTCGGGGCAGAGTTCGTTCCCGAACGGCCGAATGCCTTCCGGACCTCGAGCCGCGGCGCCCAGGAGGCCCACGAGGCCATTCGGCCGTCGAGTTTTGCCCGAACCCCCGACTCCCTGGGAGGGCATCTGAAGCCCGACACCGCCCGCCTGTATGAACTCATCTGGCGCCGCGCCCTGGCCAGCCAGATGGCGCCCGCCCGGTTCGACCAGGTTGGGGTGGATATCGATTCGGGTCGCTATCGGCTCCACGCCGGAGCGCGCAAGCGGGTCTTCGACGGCTACCAGGCGTTGTACGTGGAGGGTCGCGACGAGGAAGAGGACGAGGAGGCAGCCCGTCTGCCGGACCTCGTGGTCGGCGAGGCCCTGGACCTGAAAGCACTCGAGACGGAGCAGCACTTCACCCAGCCTCCGCCGCGCTATTCCGAGGCGACTCTCATCAAGGCCCTCGAGGAACACGGCATTGGTCGACCATCCACCTATGCCCCGACCATGGAGACCATCCGCGAGCGGGGCTACGTCACGGTCGACGACCGGCGGCTCAAGCCCACCGAGGAGGCGTACTACGTCACCGATCTGCTGATCGCCCACTTTCCCGAAATCGTGGACGTCGACTTCACCGCCAAGATGGAGGATCGGCTGGACGAGGTCGCCCAGGGTCGCCAGGAATGGGTGCCCATCGTGCGCGCCTGGTGGGAGCCGTTCGCCGAACAGGTCGAGCGGGGCCGAGCCGACATCCCCAAGCAGGTGGAAGAGACCGATATCGTCTGCCCCGAATCGGGCCACCTGATGCTCAAGCGATTCGGCCGCAACGGCTGGTTCCTCGGCTGCAGCGGCTACCCCGAATGCAAACACACCATGCCGCTCCCCGGCGAGGAAGGAGATGGCGCCGAGCAACTGGAGGGAGTCGGCGAAACCTGCCCGCAGTGTGGCGAAGGGAAACTGGCCGCGCGCCGAGGACGATTTGGTCCGTTCGTGTCGTGCAACCGCTATCCCGACTGCCGCTACATCCACAAGCCCGGTGCCGGTCCGCTCGAGACGTTTGGCCTCTGTCCCCAGTGCCAGGTCGGCACCGTGACCTCCAAGACGTCGCGCCGCGGAACCACCTTCTATGCCTGCGACCGATATCCCGGTTGCGACTTCGCCACCAGCACCAAACCGGGACCCGAAGGTGCCGTCCTGTCCATGGCGCGTTCCGGGGGGTCGCGCAAGCCGCGCAAGGCGGGGGCCAGAAAGACGACCCGGACCCGCAAGCGTGCCTGACCCGGCGAACCTGCCGGCCGACTCGAGGCGAGCCCTCGCCCGCTTCAGTGACCACCTCGCCGCCCGGAACGCGTCGCCCCGGACCGCGGTCGAATATCGCCGGGCGGTCACCGAGTTTCTCGCGTTTCTGGCGGCGCGCGGCGTGAGCTGGGAGGATCCGGATCGCGCCACCGTGCGCGCCTATCTCGCCTCGCTGGCGGACCGGGGACTGTCCGCCTCGGCGGTCGGGGTGCGTCTGTCGGCCATCCGGTCGATGTACCGCCAGGCCATGCGTCAGGGCATCCTCGACACCGACCCGCTGGTTGGCGTGCGGACGCCACGCAAGCCCGCCCGGTTGCCCCGGGTCCTGTCCCCAGGACAGGCCGCCACCCTGGTCGAGGGGCCTCGGCTCGCTCCCGACTCGGCGCTCCGCAGTCGCGATGCGGCACTGCTTGAACTGCTCTACGCCACCGGCATGCGGATCAGTGAGCTGGCGACCCTGACCCTGGATGCGCTGGACCTGGGCCACCGACGGCTGCGGGTGCTGGGCAAGGGCAACAAGGAGCGCGATCTGCTGTTCGGTAGGCCGGCAGCCACCTCACTCGGCTCGTACCTGACCCGGGGCCGCCCCGAACTCGCCGCGCACGGATCCGGCACGCCGGCGGTGTTCCTCAATGCGCGCGGCGGCGCGCTCACGGCGCGAGGGGCTCGGATGGTGGTCGAGCGTTGGGCACGGGCCACCGGTGTGCCGGTCGGCACCTCACCGCACACCCTCCGTCATTCGTTTGCCACCCACCTGCTCGAAGGGGGAGCCGATCTGCGCACCGTTCAGGAACTGCTCGGACATGCCAGTCCGGCCACGACCCAGATCTACACCCACCTGTCCGATGCCGCTCTTCGCTCGGCCTATCGGTCTGCCCATCCGCGCGCCACTCATGACGGCTGACTCGGCCACCAGCCGAGCGCTGGTTCAGGCCAGCCTGCTCCTCACCGTCGCGGCGTTCGCCAGTCGGATTCTGGGCTGGCTGCGGCTGGCGGTCATCGGCTCACAGTTCGGCGCATCGTCCGACCTGGACGCCTATTTCGCGGCGTTCCGGATCCCGGACGCGATCTTCCAGTTGGTCGTGGCCGGGGCCCTGTCGGCCGCGCTGATCCCGGTGTACGCCGCCCATCGCGCCCGCGGCGAGGAGCGCGAATCGCTCGAACTGGCGGCGAGCATCATCAACCTGGTCGTCATCGCGCTGGCGACCATCAGCCTGCTGATGGTCATCGCCGCACCGTGGGTCGTCCCGCTCATCACCCCCGGTTTCGACGAGGCGACCACCAGCGAAACCATCCGCTTGACCCAGATCATGCTGCTGTCGCCGGTGTTCATCGGTACCGGGGCGGTTATCAGCGGAATCCTGAACACCCATGGTCGGTTCGGGGTGGCGGCCAGCGCCCCCCTGGCCTACAACCTGGCGATCATCGGCGCCGCGGTCTTCCTGGCGCCCCAGATCGGTGTTGAGGGACTGGCCATCGGGGTGGTCATCGGTTCGCTCCTCCACCTGGCCATCCAGTTGCCCGCGTACCGTCGGGTGCGGCCGAGACACGAGTGGCGGATTGGTCTGCGCGAGTCGAACGTCCGCAAGGTGGGGTCGCTGATGGCTCCCCGAACGCTGGGTCTGGCGGCGGGCCAGTTGAACTACGTGGCCAGCACGATCATTGCCTCGGGGCTGGTGGCCGGAAGCCTCACGGCATACAACTATGCGTTCCAGCTCAGCCAGCTGCCGGTGGGAATCATTGGCGTATCGGTGGCCGTGGCGCTGTTTCCGACGTTCTCACGCGATGCCGCCCTGGGTCGGGTGTCGGAGATCCGCCGCCAGGTCAACGGTTCGCTGCGGACATTGATCTTCATCGCAGCTCCGCTGACCGCAGTGTTCATTGTCCTGCGCGACCTCGTGGCATCGGTGTTCTTCGAGTACGGCCGGTTCACTGCCGAGTCCGCGGCCCTGACCGCGGATCTGCTCGGCTGGTTCGCCATTGGACTCAGCGCACATGTCGTGGTCCATGTTCTGACCCGGGCGTTCTATGCCATGCACGACACGCGACTGCCCGTCGCCTGGGCGGTGCTGGCGGTGGCGCTGAACATTGGCCTGATGATCGCGCTGGTCGGGCCGATGGGGGTCGGCGGCCTGGCGTTGGCCCTGTCGATCAGTGCGTCGATTGAGGTCCTGGGCCTGCTGTTCTCGCTTCGCGGGCGCATTGGTTCGCTCGATGGTGGGCAACTGGCCATTTCGGCGGGGCGATCCGCCGCCGGGGCCGTGCTCGCCGCCGCCGCGATGTACGTCGGGCTGGCATGGTTCGACGGGGCGATGCCTGATCTCGCCGCACACGGCCTGGGCCGGCTGGTCGAACTGCTGGCTCTCA
>JAHFBB010000078.1 GCA_023250255.1 Chloroflexota bacterium
GGCCTCGATCTCACCGGTTGCCAGACTGAGGCGGATCATCCGCGAGCCCTCGCAGTCAGCCGACCACAGCGAGTCGAAGCCGACGGCCAGGCCATTGCACGGCCCGAACCCCCGGGCGAAATTGGTGAAGCTGTTCGACCCTGGGTCAAGCCGCTGGAGCCTCTGGCTGGGCTCGTTGCCGATCCAGACCGCGTCGTCGGCCACGGCCGACCAGTCCGGCGCGCCGGACACCAGGAACTCCGCGAAGCCGGGGATATCGCGTAACTCTGCGACGTGGCGCCGGACGGTCGCCAGGGGATCGGAGGTGCCGCCCGGTGACGGCGACGGCGATGGGGTGTTCTGGCAGGCCGCGAGCAGGAGCGCGACCGCAGGCACCGCGACGAACCAGTGTATGGATCGGATCACGGTGGGACCGTACCAGAGAGCCGCCGCTGGCGGCCCGGCGGACCGACGTGGTGGGAGCTGCCTACTCGCTGCCGGTAACGATCTGGCGACGGGTGGAGACCTGGACCTGGGCGTCGCGGCCTTCGTGGGCAGGATGTTCGACCAGGGCGATCAGCCGGCTGGCCATGAAACGGCCGGTCCGGACGGGAGTGCCGCCCCGGGTAACCTCGCTCACCTCGATCACGCCCCGTGAGGTCGTCACCTCCAGCCGCCGCCCGGCCCGGGTGGCCTCGATGACGAAAGTCTGGGTGCCCTGACCGGTATCGACCACCGCCTCGACCTGATCGCCCTTCATGGCGACATGGTACGGCCCAGCGCCACGGTGATGCAGCCCGCGGAGTGATGCAGGAGTCAGGGAGCGGCGTATCTCCACCGCACCCGGGCACGCACAGCGGCCCGGGACGAGATCGGAGCTGCTGACGGACGCGCCCCCGCAGTGCGCTCCCGCCCACGGGCGCGGGAACGAGGAGACATCCCATGGTTTCGACTTCCACGCTCCGCCGTGGCCTGGGGATCGGGGTATCCCTGCTGGTGACGGCACTCATCCTGACGCTGGGGGTCGCTCCGTTGCTGACCTCCGGTGCCGACCACCTTGACGCGCCCAGCCTGGGCCACATCTCGAACACGGGCGACGTGCTCGACGTCGGCAAGGTCCGCGGGCCGTTGGATATCAACGACCTGTATGCCTTCCCGGCGGCGGCCAGCGGGCGCACGGTCCTGGCCATGACCGTGAACCCCGCGGTGAACCTCATCGGTCCGGCGATCTTCGAACCCGGTGCCGAGTACGCCTTCAATATCGACACGACCTGCGGCATCGGTGACTGCAATGCCTCGGCCAACCTCCGCTACACGGTGACCTTTGGCCAGCCTGATGGCCGTGGCGTCCAGAACTACGTGGTCAAGGCCAACGGCAAGGCCGTTGCGTCTGGGTTCACCAACCAGGCCAAGGGCAACACCCAGTCCCGTGATGGCGTGTGGTCGTTTGCCGGGCTTCGGTCGGATCCGTTCTTCTTCGATCTGCTCGGCTTCCTGGGCTCGGTCAAGAGCCAGGGAACCCGGGCGTTGCTCGATGGGGATCAGTCCGACTTCTTCGCCACCCTGAACACCATGGCCATCGTCCTCGAGGTGCCGAATGCGGCCATCGGCGGGGGCGGCGCCCAGATCGGCGTGTGGGCCACCACCCGCTCGGGTGGGATCCAGCGCGACCAGATGGGTCGACCGGCGATCAACACCGTATTCAACGGCACGGTCGCCCAGAAGGAGCTGTTCAACGTCACCGCCCCGTCCGCCCAGGCGACGGCATCGGGCGGTGTCTTCCGGACGAATATCAAGTCCGTCCTTCAGTACTTCTCCAGCCTCGACACCGAGGGCGCCTACAGCGATGCCGAGGCCTTTGGGCTGGCCGATGCGCTGCTGCCCGACGTCCTGACCTACGAGGTCGGGAGCAGCGTTGATCTGCTGAACGGGCGCAGCTTGACTCGTGACGTTATCGACGACGAGCTGAACATCGTCACCGGCGGCTACCCGTTCTCGGGTCGCAATGCCACCGGAGCGATTCCCGGCGACGGCGTCGGCTCTGGGGCGCACGTCAACCTGACGTCCTTCCCCTACCTCGGCCTGCCGCACTAGGAAGACCGATGGCTGGCGCGACCTCCGGGTCGCGCCAGCCGAACTCCCCCCATGACCACCCGCACCTTCTCTCAGAGCCGGCCCCGCTGGGCCGTGGTTGCCGCTGTGGCCGCCGCGCTGGCGATGGGCAGCTTCGCCGTTTCCGGCCTGGTTCGGCCCCCGCAGCCCGTACCTCCGGCGGCCGACATCCCCGCCCTCAACCTGCCGGACGGTCCGGCGGCCGCGGCGGCCGGCACCCGGCCGATTGAGGCGATCGATCGGGCCATTGGTGTCTGGACCGGCAATCTCGAACGCGACTCGGCGGACTTCATTGCCGCCACCAACCTCACACAGTTGTATCTCGCTCGGGGCCGGCTGACCGGCGCCGGCGACGACTACCAGCGTGCCCTCTCGGCCGCCGATGCGGCGCAGGCCATCCTTCCCACAAGCGTCGGGGTTCGGGCGCTCCACGCCCAGGTCCAGCTGTCGCTCCATGACTTCGCTGGTGCTGCCAGCGTCGCCGGCGACCTGCTCGCTGAGCAGCCTGACCTGCCGCAGGCCCTCGCCATCCTGGGCGACGCCTCGCTTGAACTCGGCGAGTACCCGGTGGCGTCCGATGCCTATGCGCGTCTCCAGGCTCGGGCAGCCTCCCCGGCCGTCACCGCGCGTCTCGCCCGCCTGACCGCGGTGACCGGGACCATTGCCGACGCCCGAGCGCTCGCCGAGAACGCCGCCGCAGCCGCGGATGCGGATCCGGACCTGCTCCCCGTCGATCGCGCCTGGTACCAGGTCCTTCTTGGCGCACTGGCCTTCCAGGCCGGAGACGTGTCGGCGGCGCGGGACGCCTACCAGGCCGCGCTCACTGCCTGGCCACAGGGACCCGCCGCACTGGCCGGCCTGGGTCGGGCCCAGGCCGCGCTCGGCGACCGTGCCGCAGCCATCGGTTCCTACGAGGCCGCGGTTCGACTGTTGCCCCAGCCGGACTGGCTGGCGGCGCTGGGTGACCTCGACAACCTGACCGGGCGCCCGGGGGACGCCGAGGCCGCCTTTGCCCAGGTGCGGGCGATTGCCGCCCTCGATGCCGCGGGTGCACGCCTGTACAGCCGGGGCGCGATCGCCTTCCTGGCAAACCACGGCGAAACCCCCGCGGCGGCGGTCGCGCAGGCTGCCGCTGAACTCGAGCGGCGCCATGACATCTACGCCTGGGATGGCTACGCCTGGGCGCTGTACGCGGCTGGTCGCTACGACGAGGCGGCCGAGGCGGCGAGCCAGGCTCGCGCTCTCGGCACCCAGGACGCTCTGCTCGACTACCACGCCGGAATGATCGCCGCCGCCCGTGGCCGGACTGCCGAGGCGCGGATCCTGCTCACCGCAGCCCTCGACCGAAACCCATTCTTTGATCCACTCCAGGCCACCCGCGCTCAGGGGATGCTCCGCCAGCTTGGGTCGTCCCAATGAATCCTCGTCTCGCTCGCCGTGTTGGCGCGACGGTATTCGCGGTGATCGCCACCATCGGGTTGCCTGCGATTGCTCTTGCCCATCCGCTCGGCAACTTCTCGATCAACCACTATGCCGCCATCGTGGTGTCGGCCGAGGCGGTCAGCCTGGACGTCGTGGTCGATACCGCCGAGATCCCGACCCTCGACCTCCTGCGCTCCCTCGACACGAATGGCGACGGCACGCTCGACAGCGGCGAAGCGGCCGCTGCCCGGGCGGGCCAGTGCGCAGGCCTCGCGGCAGGCCTGAGCCTGACCGTCGACGGCTCCCGCCTCCCAATGCATCTCACCGCTGCCGGCCTGTTCCAGCGTCCCGGGGCTGCCGAACTGACCACCCTGCGGCTGGTCTGCGAGTTCGACGCGGCGCGACCGGCGGCAGCAGGCCCCGCCACGATTGCCTTCGCCGATACCGTCGACGCCGATCGGGTGGGCTGGCGGGAGATCGTCGTCCGCGGCAACGGCGTGACAGTGAGCCCCGCCGGGCTCGACCACGACACCTCGCACCGCCTGACGGCATACCCGGCCGACCTGCTCAGTCGGCCGCTGGCCCAGACCAGCATCAATCTGAGCGTGACCCCCGGCGGCCCGATGGCACCGCCGGCGCCGGTCCCCGACGCCTCGCCGTTGAATGCAGCCGCCCCGCCAACACCGGACACCCCGCGCGACGCGCAGTCGAGCATCGGCGCCGGAGGTGGCCTGGCGGGCTTGATCGCTTTTGGGGACATGTCGCCGATGGCGGTGATCTTCGGGATACTGCTGGCCGGCCTGGTCGGCGCCGGTCACGCCCTGAGTCCGGGGCACGGCAAGACGGTCATGGCCGCGTACCTGGTCGGGACCGGAGGTCGCCCGGCGCACGCGGTCCTGTTCGGGCTGGCGGTGACCGTCTCGCACACCATCGGCGTGCTCGGACTGGCCGTGGTCGTGTGGCTGGCAGCCGACATCCTGCCCCCCGAACGGCTCTATCCCATCCTGACCGTGGTGTCGGGAGCGACGGTCATGGTGCTCGGCGCGGCGCTGCTCATGGACCTGGGCCGGCGACGGGCGGGCCACGGCCAGGTGCACCTGCACGACCATGAACACCCCCACACCCACGCCCATACGCACACGCATGACGGCGTTCCCGGTCACCGCCGGCTCATCGTGCTTGGCGTTGCCGGGGGCCTGGTGCCATCGACAGCCGCACTCGTCTTATTGCTGGGTGCTGTGGCTGCCGGTCAGCCGGCCTATGGCATCGCGCTGGCCCTGGCCTTCGGAGTGGGCATGGCCGTGGTCCTGGGCGGAATCGGTCTGGCGCTGGTCCAGGGGCGGCGCTGGATCGGTTCCCGGGCCTCGGTCCGCGGCTGGGCGGACAGCCGGCTGGCCGCCATCGGTCCGTGGGTATTCGCCTCGACGGTCTTGCTGGGCGGGATCTTCCTGACCAGCCAGGCCCTGGTCGTCAGCCTCTGAGATTCAGCTCCCGAGTGGAGCGACCAGCACCGGTTCGCTGGTCGGAGCTGCGACCCGCGATTGCTCGACCGTCAGGGCGAACGTGGTGAAGCCAGTCACCGGCTGCTCGAGCAGCACCACCGTCGGGTGATCGGCCGAGGCGACGGTGAAGGTGCCCACCGCGACCGGCGCTCCGTCTGCGCCGATGAGCCACATCTCGTACAGCTCGTCGGCCGTCGTGGGCGCGAGGGCGGCCACCAGGATCGGCTCGGAGGTCGTGATCACGTAGCCGCTTCCAGCTGTTCCCGAGGCGAGGTACGCCGGGGCACCTTCAGCGAGAGCCGCAGTCACCTGTTGCAACTGGGCATCGCGATTGGCCAGCTGAGCCTGGAGGCTGACGTTCCAGGCGGCGACCACGAGCACCGCCGTACCGGCGACGGCCACGACCGCCCGAGGCAGCCACGAGCGGCGAACAGGTGACGGAACGGGACTCGGTCGGTCCGATTCGGCAACCGTCTGCAGGATTCGCGAGCGCAGGGC
>JAHFBB010000003.1 GCA_023250255.1 Chloroflexota bacterium
TGGTCCGGAAGGGCCGCAAGCCGGTTCGCAAGAAGGTCAAGGCGCCCGCCCTGCGGCGGTAGTTCAACAACCTGACCCAGAGCGCGTCCGAAGGGCGAGGAGCTCCCCAGCGACGTGGCGTCTGCCTGCAGGTCATGACCCGCACCCCGAAGAAGCCGAACTCGGCGCTTCGCAAGGTCGCCCGTGTCCGGCTGAGCAACGGCATGGAAGTCACCGCCTACATTCCCGGGGAAGGCCATAACCTCCAGGAACACTCGGTGGTTCTCGTTCGCGGTGGTCGGGTGCCTGACCTCCCCGCCGTGAAGTACCACATTGTCCGCGGGACGCTGGATGCGGCGGGTGTTCGTGATCGGAAGCAGAGCCGCAGCAAGTACGGCGCCAAGGCCGGCGGAGCGAGCTAGGTCTCATGCCTCGTCGCCCCACCATTCCCCGCAAGGAGAAGTACGCCGACACGTTGGTCGGGACGGCGCTGACCATGGATCAGTTCACCAACAAGCTCATGCGCGGCGGGAAGCGCCAGCTCGCGTCACGCATCCTGCAGGACGCGATTGGCCACTGCGAGACCCAGGCAGGCAAGTCCGGGGTCGAGGTCATGGAGCACGCCCTGCGCAACGCCATGCCGCTGATCGAGGTCAAGCCCAAGCGCGTCGGTGGTTCGACCTACCAGATCCCGGTTGAGGTCCGCGCTGACCGGCGCGTTTCCCTGGGCATGCGCTGGCTGATCGAAGCGGCCCGCAAGCGAAATGGCCGCAGCATGAGCGAGAAGCTCGCCGCCGAATTCATCGATGCATCCAACGGGGTCGGCGCTGCCGTCAAGCGCCGCGAGGATACCCACCGCATGGCGGAGGCCAACAAGGCCTTCAGCCACTTCCGGTGGTAGTCGCAATGATGACCCGTCCGGCCACTCTTGCCGCCGAGGCTGCCAGCACCCTGGAGCGCACCCGCAACATCGGGATCATTGCCCACATTGACGCCGGTAAGACCACCGTCAGCGAGCGGATCCTGTTTTACACCAAGAAGATCTACAAGATCGGCGAGGTCCACGAGGGCGCGGCGACCATGGACTGGATGGAGCAGGAGCAGGAGCGGGGGATCACCATCACTGCCGCGGCCACGACCTGCTTCTGGAACGACCATCGCGTCAACCTTATCGACACGCCCGGGCACGTGGATTTCACGGTCGAGGTCGAGCGAAGCCTGCGCGTGCTCGATGGCGCGGTGGTCGTGTTCGATGGCGTGGCTGGGGTCGAGCCGCAGTCGGAGACCGTCTGGCGCCAGGCAGATCGCTACCAGGTGCCGCGCTTCTGCTTCGTCAACAAGCTTGACCGGACCGGTGCCGATTTCTGGCGGGTTGTGGACATGATCCGCGACCGCCTGGGTGCGACCGCTGTGCCGATTCAGATCCCCATTGGCAGCGAGGGTGACTTCCGGGGCGTGATCGATCTCGTCCGGATGGAAGCCATCACCTATGGCGGCGACCTGGGCGATCAGATCCAGACCGGACCGATTCCTGCCGACCTGCAGGCCGAGGCCGAGATTCACCGGGAGAAGCTGCTCGAGGCAGTTGCCGATCTCGACGATGACATCGCCCATCGGTTCCTCGAGGGTGAGGCCATTGGTGCTGCCGACATCCAGCGTGCGCTTCGCGCCGGGACACTTGACTCCCGGATCGTTCCGGTCCTGTGCGGCTCCGCCCTGAAGAACAAGGGCGTCCAGCCCATGCTCGACGCAGTCATCGCCTATCTTCCGAGCCCCCTCGATGTCGCCGCGGTCGTCGGTAAAGACCCGCGCACCGGCGCTGAGATCACCCGCCACACCGATCCGACCGAGCCGTTCGCGGCCCTCGCCTTCAAGATTGCCGCGGACCCGTTCGTGGGCAAGCTTGCCTTCTTCCGGGTATACAGCGGGACGCTGAAGAGCGGCTCGTACGTCTACAACTCGTCAAAGGGCACCAGGGAGCGCGTCGGTCGGCTGCTGCAGCTCCATGCCAACCACCGCGAGGACATCGAATCGGTCAGTGCGGGCGACATTGCTGCGGCGGTGGGCTTGAAGGTGACTTTCACCGGCGACACCCTGACCGATGAAGCACACCCGGTGGTGCTCGAATCGATCACCTTCCCTGAGCCGGTCATCGAGCTCGCCGTCGAGCCGAAGACCAAGGCCGACCAGGACAAGATGGCCATCGCTCTCCAGCGCCTGGCCGAAGAGGATCCGACGTTCCGGGTGACCTCGGACCAGGAGACCTCGCAGACCCGGATTGCCGGGATGGGCGAACTGCACCTCGAAGTCATCGTGGATCGGATGCTCCGCGAGTTCAAGGTCCAGGCAAACGTTGGCCGGCCGCAGGTCAGCTACCGCGAGACGATTCGGCGTGGGGCCAAGGCCGAGGGACGGTTCGTCCGGCAGACCGGCGGCAAGGGTCAGTACGGGCACGCGGTCATCACCCTCGAACCGGGGGAGCGCGGCAGCGGCTACGTCTTCGAGAGCAAGGTCGTCGGCGGTGCCGTCCCGCGGGAATACTGGAAGGGCATCGAGGAGGGCATCCGGGACGCGCTGGCGGGCGGTGTCATCGCCGGCTATCCGTTGATCGACGCCAAGGCCACCCTGATCGACGGCTCATACCACGAGGTCGACTCCTCGGAGATGGCCTTCAAGATTGCCGGTTCGATGGCTGCCAAGGCGGCGGTTGAGAAGGCAGACCCGGCCATCCTGGAACCGGTCATGACCGTCGAGGTCGTCACTCCCGAGGAATTCATGGGTGACGTCATCGGTAATCTGAATGGCCGTCGCGGGCAGATCGACGGCATCGATGAGCGAGCGACCAGCCGCGTCATCCGGGCCCACGTTCCCCTGGCCGAAATGTTCGGCTACGCCACCGACCTGCGCTCGCAGACGCAGGGTCGAGCCACCTACTCCATGGAGTTCTCGCGATACAGCGAAGTCCCCAACTCGATTGCCACCGAGTTGATTGCCAAGTCCAAGAGCTGATCAGTCACCGCTGAGGAGGAGCACCGCACACGTCATGGCCAAGCAGAAGTTCGATCGCAACAAGCCCCACGTCAATGTCGGCACCATCGGTCACGTCGACCATGGCAAGACGACCCTGACGGCGGCCATCACCAAGTTCCTGTCGCTGTCGGGCGGGGCGGACTTCCGCGCGTTCGACACCATTGACAACGCTCCCGAGGAGCGGGCGCGGGGCATCACCATTGCCATCGCCCACGTCGAGTACCAGACCGCCAACCGGCATTACGCCCACGTGGACTGCCCCGGCCACGCGGACTACATCAAGAACATGATCACCGGCGCCGCCCAGATGGACGGCGCCATCCTGGTCGTGTCGGCAGCCGACGGTCCGATGCCCCAGACCCGTGAGCACATCCTCCTGGCGCGCCAGGTCGAGGTGCCGTCGCTGGTCGTCTACCTGAACAAGGTGGACATGGTGGACGACGAAATGCTCATTGACCTCGTCGAGATGGAGGTCCGCGAGCTGCTCAGCAAGTACGAGTTCCCCGGTGACGACATCCCCGTCATCCGCGGCTCGGCGCTGAAGGCTCTCGAATCGACCAGCACCGATCCGGCCGATGAAGCCTACAACTCGATCCGCGAGTTGATGGACGCGGTCGACTCGTACATCCCGACCCCTGAGCGTGCCACCGACAAGCCGTTCCTCATGCCCGTCGAAGACGTCTTCGGCATCAAGGGTCGCGGAACGGTGGCCACGGGCCGCATCGAGCGTGGCATCGTCAAGGTTGGCGAGGAAATCGAGCTGGTGGGAGTCCACCAGACCGACAAGCCGCGCAAGCTGGTCGTGACCGGCGTCGAGATGTTCAAGAAGATCCTCGACGAGGGCCAGGCCGGTGACAACGTCGGCCTGCTCCTGCGGGGCATCGAGCGCGACGAGATCGAGCGCGGGCAGGTCCTCGCCAAGGCGGGGAGCATTCACCCCGGCACGAAGTTCAAGGCCGAGGTGTACGTCCTGTCCAAGGACGAGGGCGGCCGTCACACGCCGTTCTACTCCGGCTACCGGCCGCAGTTCTACCTCCGCACCACCGACGTGACCGGGGCGATTGCCCTGCCGGCCGGCGTGGAGATGATCATGCCCGGTGACAACGTCAACATCGACGTCGAGCTCATCACCCCGATCGCCATCGAGCAGGGGCAGCACTTCGCCATTCGCGAGGGCGGGCATACCGTCGGCGCCGGCGTGATCACCGCGCTCAGTTAAGCCATGGCCAAACAGCGCATCCGCATTCGGCTCAAGGCGTACGACCACAAGCTGCTCGACCAGTCGGCCGAGCAGATCGTGGAAACCGCCCAGCGGACCGGTGCCGACATTGCCGGCCCCGTTCCGCTGCCGACGCGGATCGAGAAGTTCACGGTCATCCGTGGCCCGTTCATCCACAAGGATGGCCGGGAGCAGTTCGAGATCCGAACGCACAAGCGGCTGATCGACATCATCGATCCGTCGAGCAAGACGGTGGATGCGCTGATGCGGCTGTCGCTGGCAGCCGGCGTGGATATTGAAATCAAGATGTGACCACCGGCGGGGCGCCGCCCCGCCATCGGTCTCTAGCAGGCAAGGAAGACGAACGAGACAGTGTCGGTAGGAATGATCGGGCGCAAGCTCGGAATGACGCGGATCTTCGCGGACGACGGCAGCGTCGTCCCGGTGAGCGTCATCGAGGCTGCCCCGAATACGGTGACCCGACTCCGGACCCCGGAGCAGGATGGCTATGCGGCCGTCCAGCTCGGGGTTGGCAGCGCGCGCCGTCAGACCAAGCCGGTCGCCGGTCAGTTCGCCAACCTGCCGAAGGAGCTGCAGCGGCCGCGCCTGGTGCGTGAGCTGCGGGTCGATTCGGTCGATGGCTTCGAACTCGGACAGCAGGTGGACGTGACGACCTTTGCCGTCGGGGATCTGGTGTCGGTCACCGGCATCAGCAAGGGCCGCGGCTTCACCGGTGTCATTGCCCGTCATAACTTCAAGCGCGGGCCAAAGACCCACGGCTCGGACCACCATCGCGCCCCGGGCTCGGTGGGGGCCGGAACCACGCCCGGCCGGGTGTTCAAGAACACCCGCATGGCGGGCCACGCTGGGGCCGAGCAGGTGACCACCCGCAAGTTGAAGGTCATCCGGGTGGACGAGGAGCGGCAACTGCTGCTGGTCAAGGGCGCCGTTCCGGGAGCCGCCAACGGCATGCTCATCATTCGGAAGGCCAACTGACATGGCCAAGACCACCATCCTCAAGCCCACCGGCGAAAAAGGCGGCTCGGTCGAGTTGGCCGACTCGCTCTTTGGGGTGACGCCGAACATGGCCGTCATCCACCAGACCGCCACGGCCCAGCTGGCCGGCCGGCGGCATGGCACCGCTGACACGCTCACCCGCGGCGAGGTCGCCGGAGGCGGCCGCAAGCCATGGCGCCAGAAGGGAACCGGCCGCGCCCGCCAGGGCAGCCGCAGCGCACCGCACTGGAAGGGTGGTGGCGTGGTCTTCGGCCCGCATCCGCGTCAGTACGACGTCAAGGTCAACGACAAGGTCCGACGCCAGGCCCTCCGGGGCGCGCTCAGTGCCAAGCAGTCCGACGGCGCGCTGCGGATCGTTGCCGGCTTCGAACTCGATGCCATGAAGACCAGGTCCATGGTCGAGCGACTTGCCGGCTGGAAGGCCGAGGGCAAGGTACTGGTCGTCCTTGCTGCCCGCGACGCGAACGTTGAGCGCTCGAGCTCCAACCTGCGGCAAGTCCGCATCATCCTGGCCGACTCGTTGAACGTCATTGACGTCCTCGAGGCCGACACCATCGTGTTCACCGTCGACGCCCTCAAGCGGGCCAGCGAGGTGTACGCATGAGTGGTATCGCCGTCCACGACGTGCTCATCCGGCCGGTCGTCAGCGAGAAGTCCGTGCTGGAGTCCGAGCGGAACAACTACACCTTCGCGGTGGCTCGCCACGCCAGCAAGCAACAGATCAAAGGGGCGGTCGAGATGCAGTTCAAGGTGACCGTCCTTGGTGTCCGCACGCTGTCGGTGCGACCGAAGACCAAGCGTCGTGGTCGCCGCACCCCCGGGGTCGTCCCTGGCTGGCGCAAAGCGGTAGTGACCATCGCGGCCGGCCAGAAGATCGAATTGTTCGAGGCGGTGTAGTCATGCCATTGCGCAAGTACAGCCCCACCACCCCGAGCCTGCGCGGGATGACCCGCTCGACGTTCGAGGAAATCACGACCAGCAAGCCCTATGGCCCCCTGACCGAGCGCGTCTTCTCGAAGGCTGGCCGCAACAGCCAGGGCAAGTTGACCGTTCGCCACCAGGGTGGTGGCCACAAACGGATGTACCGAATCATCGATTGGAAGCGCAACAAGTTCGGGGTCCCGGCCCGGATCGCCACCGTCGAATACGACCCGAACCGCTCCGCCCGGATCGCCCTGCTCAACTACGTCGATGGCGAGAAGCGGTACATGCTGCTGCCCCACGGCCTGGGTGTGGGCGACGAGGTCATGTCCGGGCCCGACGCGGAGGCGCGCGTGGGCAATGCCCTGCCGATGTCCCGGATCCCGCTGGGCACCCAGATTCACAACATCGAGATGGTCGCCGGCCGCGGCGGCCAGATCGTGCGCAGCGCCGGCGCCTCGGCCCAGCTGCTCGCCAAGGAGGGGGACAAGGCCACCATTCGTCTCCCGTCGGGCGAGGTCCGACGGGTCCACGCAACCTGCATGGCCACGATCGGCCAGGTCAGCAACCTTGATCACGAGAACCAGAAGATCGGCAAGGCCGGTCGCAGCCGGCACATGGGCCGTCGCCCGTCCGTCCGCGGCGTGGTCATGAACCCCAACGATCACCCGCACGGCGGGGGAGAGGGCAAGTCTCCGACCGGGATGCCGCCCAAGACCCCGTGGGGCAAGCCGGCCATGGGCCTGCGTACCCGCACCAGCCGACACAGTGACGATCAGATCATTCGCCGCCGGTACGGGCGAGGCTAGGAGCACCCATGAGTCGTTCGGTCAAGAAGGGCCCGTTCGTCGACCCCCGCCTGCTCGGCCGGGTCGAGGATATGAACAAGCGCAACGAGCACAAGGTCCTGAAGACCTGGTCGCGGGCATCCGTGATCTTCCCGGCCATGATCGGCCATACCATTGCCGTCCACGACGGCCGGCGCCACGTCCCGGTCTTCGTGACCGAGAACATGGTCGGCCACCGGCTTGGCGAGTTCGCCCCGACCCGCCATTTCCGTGGTCACGGGCGTCACACCGAACGCTCGTCGGCGCTGAAGTAGGAACGGACCGATGCGCGTGACGGCCACGGCCAAGTACATCCGGATCAGTCCGCGCAAGGTGCGGCTGGTGACCGACCTCATCACGGGCAAGCCGGTCGAGGAGGCTGCCGCGATCCTTCGGTTCCTGCCGAACGCCGCCGCCCGCGACGTGGCCAAGGTGCTGCGCTCGGCTACTGCCAACGCCGAGAACAACTTCAACCTCTCCGCCGATGAGTTGCACGTGGCCAGTGCCGTGGCCAACGAGGGCCCGACGCTGAAGCGCTTCCGACCGCGGGCCCAGGGAAGGACCTTCCAGATTCTCAAGCGAACGAGTCACATCACCATTGCCGTTGCCGACCGAGAGGACGCCTGATGGGTCACAAAGTTCATCCGTACGGGTACCGCCTCGGCCTCAACAAGCCCTGGCTGGCAAAGTGGTACGCCGATCGCGACTACGCCACCCTCCTCCAGGAGGACATGCGCATCCGTGCCCTGGTGGATCGCCAGCTGGCCAACGCCAGCGTCAGCCAGACCGAGATTGAGCGCGGCATCAACCACGTCACCGTGACGGTGCACACCGCCAAGCCGGGGATCGTCATTGGCAAGGGCGGCGCCAACGTCGAGTTGCTGCGTACTTCCATTGGCAAGCTGACCGACAAGAAGGTAAAGCTTGAGATCAAGGAGATCCTCCAGCCCGAACTCGACGGAGTCCTCGTGGCCCAGAGCATTGCCGGCCAACTCGAGCGACGCATCGCGTTCCGTAAGGCCGTGAAGCAGGGCGTTCAACGGAGCATCAAGGCTGGCGCCAAGGGCGTGAAGATTCAGGTTTCCGGACGCCTCGGCGGGTCGGAAATGTCCCGTCGTGAGTGGGACAAGGAAGGCCGCATCCCGCTGGGCACGCTGCGCGCCGATATCAGTTATGGCGTTGTGCATGCCCACACGACCTACGGTCGGATCGGGGTCAAGGTCTGGATCTACCGGGGCGATCAGCTCGCGGATCTGCCCGGCTCCGCGCGCACCGAGCCGCGCGAGACCCGCCGTCCCGCCCGCCGAGCCGCGGCAGCACGACCGGCCGCCGGTACCAAGGCGCCCCGTGCGCGGCGCGCGGCGTCGGAAAGCGCCGAGCCCGCCGCGGAAGCGGTCCTCGAGCCGATGATCGACGAGACGGTGGTCGAGGCGGCCGCCGTGGAGATGCCGCCGGTCGAGCAGGACGTTCAGGTCGAGGCTGCGCCGCCGGCGGTTGAAGCCGAGGCCGAAACCCTGGCCGAGCCCGCTGCGGAGACGGTGCCGGCTGCCGAAGCAGACGCCGCTGAGACTGTCACCGAAGAGTCGGCAACTCCCGAGCCAGATCGCGAGTCCGAGCCCGAGCCCGCGCCCCCGGCCGACGCGCCCGAAGGGGAGAGCTGAGCATGCTGCTTCCGAAACGCGTCAAACATCGCAAGGCCCAGCGGGGCCGCCGAGGCGGCCTGTCGAAGGGCGGCACGACCATCAGTTTCGGCGAGTACGGGCTGCTGGCCGAGGAGGTCTGCTGGCTCACCAGCCGTCAGATCGAGTCTGCCCGGCGGGCGATGACCCACCACATCAAGCGTGGCGGTCGGGTCTGGATCCGGGTCTTTCCCGACAAGCCGGTGACCAAGAAGCCAGCCGAGGTCCGGATGGGTTCGGGCAAGGGCGCGCCGGACCACTGGGTGGCCGTCGTGAAGCCCGGCAGGATCATGTTCGAAATGTCCGGGGTCCCCGAGCCGATTGCCCGCGAGGCCATGCGCCTGGCCGGCCACAAGTTGCCCATTCAGACCCGATTCGTGACCAAGGAGGGCGCCGAACATGGACATCAGTGAGGTCCGCGCTCTCAGCGACAAGGACCTGGCAGCTGCGCTGGTAGATGCGAAGCAGGAGCTCTGGAAGATCCGCTTTGACCTCGCCACACGCCAGGAAAAGAACTTTTCGCGACTGCCGGCCACCCGCCGGCGGATCGCCCGCATCTTGACGGTCATGACCGAGCGCCAGCGCGCGGCGGTGACTGCCGAGGGAGGAGCCGAATGAAGGCTGGCAACCGCAAGACCAAGGTTGGTCGAGTCGTGTCCGACAAGATGGACAAGACGGTCGTGGTGAGCGTCGAGCGACTTCGGCGACATCCGATGTACAAGCGGGTCATCCGCCTCTCGACCAAGTTCAAGGCCCATGACGAGGACAACTCGGCCCGGGTCGGGGACACCGTGCGCATCGTCGAGAGTCGACCGCTGTCCCGCGAGAAGCGCTGGACGGTGGTCGAGATCGTGACCCGCGGGTCGGTCGAGGAAGTGATCGTCGAATGATTCGCAATTCCACGCGTCTGCGCGTGGCCGACAACACCGGTGCTCGGGTTCTCGAGTGCATCACGGTGGTCGGTCGCTCGGGCGCTGACACGGCTGGCGTGGGCGACGTGATCGTGGCCGCCGTCAAGCAGGCGCTGCCCAATTCGGGGGTGAAGAAGGGCGACGTGGTACGGGCGGTGATCGTGCGGACCACCAAGGAATATGGCCGCCCGGATGGCAGCCATATCCGCTTCGACGAGAACGCGGCAGTGCTGATCACGCCCCAAGGCAACCCCCGTGGAACGCGGATCTTCGGTCCGGTTGCCCGCGAACTCCGCGAGCGCAACTACATGAAGATCATCTCGCTCGCGCCGGAGGTGCTGTGATGAGCATCAAGCGCGGCGACACCGTGCTCGTGTTGGCCGGCAAGGATCGGGGCAAGCGCGGGACGGTCGAGCGAATCGAGCGCACCAAGCGCGGGTTGGCCGTCGTCATACCGGGAATCAACATGGCCAAGCGCAGTCAGCGCGCGCGAAGCCGCACGCAGACCGCCGGGATCATCGATATCCCGGTTCCGCTGCACATCAGCAACGTCCAGGTCGTGTGCCCCAACTGCTCGCGCCCAACCCGCATCGGTCATGCCACCCTGGAGGGTGAGCACATTCGCCGGGTTCGGGTCTGCAAGCGTTGCGGCGAGCAGCTTGAGGTGGGCAAGTGACCGACGCCACTCCATCCCGACCGAAGCGGACCCGCAAGGCAGCAGCGCCGGCTGAAGAGTCGGCGGCAGCCCCGGCGGCCACGTCGAAGACGGCCGTCGACGGTCTGCGCAAGCGCTATGCCGACGAGGCCGTGCCTGCCCTGCAGCGCGAATTCCGCTATGTGAACCCGATGCAGGTTCCACGCCTGGACAAGGTCGTGGTCAACGTCGGCCTGGGAGAAGCCATCCAGAACGCCAAGGCCATCGAGGCCGCCGTTCGGGACCTGACGACCATCACCGGCCAGAAGCCGATCGTAACCAGGGCAACTCGCTCGATTGCCCAGTTCCGTCTGCGGACGGGCATGCCCATCGGCGCCAAGGTCACCCTCCGAGGACAACGGATGTACGACTTCCTCGAGCGCACCATGCGACTGGCCCTGCCCCGCATCCGTGACTTCCGGGGCGTGCCGTCCCGTTCGTTTGATGGACGCGGCAACTTCAGCCTGGGGTTCAAGGAGCAGCTCGTCTACCCCGAAATCGACTACGACTCAATCGACCGCCTGCGCGGATTTGAGATCAGCATCGTCACCACCGCCCGCAACGACGAGGAAGGCCGCCGCCTGCTCGAGTTGCTGGGTATGCCCTTCAGCACGAACTAACCGAGGATCGAGAGCCCATGGCCAAGAAATCGATGATCGCCAAGTCAAAGCGGACCCCCCGCTTTGGCGTCCGCACCCACAGCCGCTGCTCCATCTGCGGAAGGCCGCGCGGCTACATGCGCCGCTTCGCGTTGTGCCGCATCTGTTTCCGGGAAAAGGCACTCAAGGGCATGCTTCCCGGCGTAACGAAGTCGAGTTGGTAGACCAATGAACATGACCGATCCCATTGCCGACATGCTGACCCGCATCCGCAACGCGAGCCTCGCCCGCCAGCGGGAAGTCGTCATGCCGTCGTCCCGTGTCAAGCGCGAGATTGCCCGGATCCTGACCGATGAGGGCTTCATCGCAGGCTGGGAGACTCGCACGACCGATGGACACGAGGAGATCACGATGTCCCTGAAGTACGTTGAGGGCCGGACGCCAGTCGTCAGCGGCCTGAAGCGCATCAGCAAGCCGGGACTGCGGGTGTACGCGCGCAAGACGGAGATCCCCCGGGTTCTCGGCGGCCTGGGGCTCGCCATCCTGTCCACCTCGCACGGAATCATGACCGGGCAGGAGGCTCGCAAGGCCAATCTTGGCGGCGAAGTCCTCTGCTTCGTCTGGTAGTACGCGCATGTCACGTATCGGTCGCCTCCCCATTCCCGTGCCCGCCGGCGTCGAGGTTGACCTCGACGGTTCTCGGCTGCGGGTCAGTGGACCGTTGGGTTCGCTCGAGCGGGAGCTCAATCGCGAGGTGAGCATTGTTCGCGAGGACGGTGTACTGCGCGTCGTCCGACCGTCAGACGCGCCCCGGCACCGCGCACTCCACGGGCTGACGCGGACGCTGGTGGCCAACATGGTGACCGGTGTGACGACCGGCTTCACCAAGGGTCTTGAGATCAGCGGAGTCGGCTATCGGGCACAACTGCAGGGCGAGAAGCTCGTGCTGGCGCTCGGCTACTCCCACCCGGTCGAGGTAACCCCGCCGACCGGGATCTCGTTCCAGGTCGACACCCCCACCCGGGTGAGCGTGGTGGGCGCCGACAAGGAGCTGGTCGGCCAGGTCGCTGCCGCCATCCGCGCCAAGCGCAAGCCGGAGCCCTACAAGGGCAAGGGCATCCGCTATGTCGGCGAGGTGGTCCTGCGCAAGGCCGGCAAGACCGGCAAGGTCGGGGGAGGCAAGTAGCCATGGCCACATCTCCGTCGCGCGACGCGCTCCGTCGCAAGCGTCATCAGCGCCTTCGGCTCCGCCTTGCCGGTACACCAGACCGACCGCGCCTGTCCGTATTCCGCAGCACGCGCTTCATCTATGCCCAGGTCATCGACGACACCACCGGTCGCACGCTGGTCTCCGCCTCGAGTCGAGAGTCCGCGTTGGCCGGCGGGCCCGGCAAGGTTGCGGTGGCCGAGGCGGTCGGCAAGGCGCTGGCCGAACGAGCCCGCCAAGCGGGCGTCAGCCAGGTCGTCTTCGACCGTGGCGGCTATCGCTATCACGGGCGGGTTCGCTCGCTCGCCGAGGGCGCCCGCGCGGGCGGCCTCGACCTGTAGAGAAGAGGACCCATGACCCGCATCGATCCGACCAAACTCAATCTCGAGGAGAAGGTCGTCCAGCTCAACCGGGTGGCCAAGGTGGTCAAGGGCGGACGTCGCTTCAGTTTCAGCGCGGTCGTCGTGGTGGGCGACGGTAACGGCGTGGTGGGCGCCGGCCTCGGCAAGGCTGGTGAAGTTCCCGAGGCCATCCGCAAGGGCGTCGAGGACGCCAAGAAGAATCTCGTTCGAATCCCGCTCGTCGGATCGACGATTCCGCACACCATTCAGCGCAAGTTCGGCGCGTCCACCGTGCTCTTGCGCCCGGCTTCGCCAGGGACGGGTGTCATCGCCGGAGGCTCCGTACGATCGGTGGTCGAGGCCGTCGGAATCCGCGACCTGCTGTCGAAGTCCATGGGCAGCACCAACCCGGTGAACGTCGTGCGCGCGACCATGGAATGTCTGACCGCGCTGCGCTCGGCCGATGCGATCGCTGCCCGGCGTGGCCGGACCGCGGAATCGATCATCGGCAAGCGTGCCGCTGAGGCTGCGCGTCAACCCCACGAGTATGTCGAGCGTCTCCGCCCGGTCATTCCGGGCCAGGGAGGCAACCGTGGCTGAGTCCAACACCCTGCGAGTGACCTGGGTCCACTCGACCATTGGTCATAAGGCTGCCGCGCGCGGAACCATTCGGGCTCTCGGTCTGCACCGGCTTCACCAGACGGTCGAGATTGCCGACAACCCGGTCAACCGCGGCATGATCCGTCGGGTTTCCTTCCTGCTGGCGGTCGAGGAGAGCGGCGCAGGTCGGGGAGGCGCGGCATGAAGCTGCACGATCTGACGCCGGCACCCGGGTCGCACAAGAAGCCACGTCGCGTCGGCCGGGGGCACGGCTCCGGGCGAGGAAAAACCGCCGGTCGCGGGACGAAGGGTCAGAAGTCGCGCGCCGGTGGCGGCATCCCAGCCTGGTTTGAAGGCGGACAGACCCCGCTCCACGTGCGGACTCCAAAGTTGCACGGGTTCCGGAACCGGGGTCGAATCGAGTATGCCCCGGTCAATCTCGGTCGCCTGAGCGAGGCGCCCGAGGGGGTCCTGATCACTCCGGCGGTTCTCGAGCACGACGGAATTGTGCGCGACGGATCGAAACCGGTGAAGATTCTCGGCGGTGGCGACGCGCCCAAGGGGGTCACCGTCCACGCCCACGCGTTTAGCGCCACCGCCCTGGCGAAGCTCGAGGCGGCCGGGAGTATTGCCCAGCGGATCACCTGGCCGGACGGGGCACCTGTCGAGGACATCGTCGAGGTGGAGACCGCGGTCGAAGAGGCACCAGCCTCTGAGCCGATGGCAACCGAGTCCGAGGTCGAAAGCTCCGACGGCGACGAGTCCGACGGGGCCTCGGAAGACGAAGCGGAAGCCGAGGACCCGTCCTAGGTGATTGACTCGGTCGTTGCCGCGCTTCGAGCGCCGGACATCCGGCGCAAGATTCTGTTCACCCTGGGCATCCTGCTCGTTTTCAGGGTGCTTACCGCAGTGCCGGTTCCGGGGGTCAACCAGGCTGCGCTGGCCGATCTGTTCGCCAGCAACCAGTTGCTTGGCCTGCTCGACGTGTTCTCGGGTGGCGGGTTGGCAACGGCCTCGATCATCGGTCTGGGGCTGAACCCGTACATCAACGCCAGCATCATCATGCAGCTGTTCCAGTCGGTGATTCCCCGACTGAACGAGCTGTCCCGCGAAGGCGAATACGGTCGGAACAAGCTTCAGCAGTACACCCGCTACCTGACCGTTCCGCTGGCCTTCGCCCAGGGCTTCGGCTTCAGCGTCCTGCTGCAGAACGCGGGCGTCATCCCAGCTGCCGGCTTCCTGTCATTCCAGACCCTGTCGCTGCTCGTCGCCTGGACTGCCGGCACGGTGCTGCTGATGTGGATGGGTGAGCTGATCAGCGAACGCGGCCTGGGCAACGGCATCAGCTTCCTGATCTTTGCCGGCATCGTCGGGCGGCTGCCCGATCAGGCCATTCCGATCATCACCGCTCCCGACGGGCTGGGTCGGTTCATTCCGTTCCTGGTCATCGGCGTGCTGATCATTGCCGCGGTGGTGTTCATCAACGAAGGCCAGCGACGCATCCCCGTCCAATACGCGTCCCGGGTGCGTGGGCGGCGGATGTACCAGGGTCAGACCCAGTATCTGCCGATGAAGGTGACCATGGCGGGTGTCATCCCGATCATCTTCGCGGTCAGCATTCTGCTGCTGCCGGCCCAACTGGCGCAGTACTTCACCGCCAGTTCGATTGAATGGGTAGCCTCGGCGGCGAGCTTCATCCGGACCGCGCTCAGTCCGGAGACGCCACTGGTCTATGGCTCGCTGTACTTCGGGCTGGTGGTGTTCTTCACCTACTTCTACACCTCGTTCCAATTCCGGCCCGACCAGACGGCGGACTACCTGCGTAAGAACGGCGGCTTCATCCCCGGTATTCGGCCGGGCAAGCCAACGGAGGACTTCCTTGCCCGAGTCGCGAACCGGATCACCCTGGGCGGTGCGGCGTTCCTTGGCGCGGTCGCCATCACCCCGCTGATCGTCTCGTCGCTGATTCCCGGTACCGAGGCCATTCGCCTGGGTGGGACGAGCATGCTGATCGTGGTGTCGGTGGTGGTTGAGACCATGAAGCAACTCGAGGCGCAGATGCTCATGCGCCACTACGAGGGCTTCATGCGGTGATGTCCCGGGTAGGCGTCGGGGAGGCGTCGACCACCCGGCCCGTCGTCGTCCTGGTTGGTGCCGCGGGTGCCGGCAAGGGAACCCAGGCATCCATCCTGGCGGCCGAACTTGGCTACCGCCACCTCGCCACCGGCGACCTCTTTCGGTCCGCTCTTCGTGACCGCACCGTCCTGGGCGAGCAGGCTCGGGTCTACATGGAGCGCGGCGATCTGGTACCCGACGAACTGGCCATCGGCCTGGTGGCCGAGGCGCTGGCCGACCAGTCGGCCGCCGGCGGCGTGATTCTCGATGGCTTCCCCCGAACCGCGGCCCAGGCCCGCGCCCTCGAAATCATCCTTGCGGCCGGCGGCGATCAGATCTCTCGGGTGGTCGCCATCGACGTGTCGGAGGCGGACCTTGTGGCCCGTTTGTCGGGACGCTGGAGCTGCCCGGCCTGCGGGACGCCCTATCACCTGGTCTACGACCCACCCCGACAACCGGGGATCTGTAACAACGACGGCACCGCCCTTACCCAGCGCGAAGACGATCGGGTGGAGGTCGTTCGCGCCCGGCTCACCAAGCAGATCCCTCCGATGCGCGAGGTCATTGCCCATTACCGTGCCGCCGACCTGCTCAGCGTGGTGGACGGATCGCTTCCGATCGACGAAGTCACCGCCGCCATTCGCGCGGAGGTCGGCGCCTGACATGGGCCTCAGCCTGGGTCGCCGAGGAGCGACCATCAAGCGGCCCGACGAAATCGCGCGGATGCGGCACGCTGGTCAGATCCTGTCGGCCATCCTGGC
>JAHFBB010000004.1 GCA_023250255.1 Chloroflexota bacterium
GGACATCAGCCGGCGTCGCTCGTCTCGCCCCCGACCGGCCTGTGAACCGAAGCCGATGCCGCGCTTGCCGACCCGCTCTTCGACGATCCGCTCGAGTCCTTCGAAGGCGCCGCCGCAGATGAACAGGATGTTGGTGGTGTCGATCTGGATGAAGTCCTGGTGGGGATGCTTGCGGCCGCCCTGCGGGGGCACATTGGCCACCGTCCCCTCGAGGATCTTCAGCAGCGCCTGCTGAACGCCTTCGCCGGAGACATCACGGGTGATGGACGGGTTATCGGTCTTGCGGGCGATCTTGTCGATTTCGTCGATGTAGATGATCCCGCGCTGCGCACGCTGGACGTCGAAATCGGCCGCCTGGATGAGGCGGAGCAGAATGTTCTCGACGTCTTCGCCGACATAGCCGGCCTCGGTCAGGCTGGTGGCATCGGCGATGCAGAACGGGACATCCAGGACTCGGGCCAGGGTCTGGGCGAGCAGGGTCTTGCCCGAACCGGTGGGGCCCACCAGCAGGACATTGCTCTTGCCGAGCTCGACATCATCGACGGCCGTCCCGGCGTCAACCCGCTTGTAGTGGTTGTAGACCGCCACCGACAGAACCTTCTTGGCGCCGTCCTGGCTGATGACGTACTCGTCGAGCGCTTCCTTGATCTTGCGCGGGCTCGGCAGGGGCGGCGGAGTGCCGCGCTGGGCGCGGGGAGCCTCCTGCATCTCCTCGTCGATGATCTCCTGGCAGAGGGTGATGCACTCGTCGCAAATGTAAACGCCCTGCCCGGCAATGAGCTTGCGGACCTGCTCCTGGCTCTTGCCGCAGAACGAACAGCGATAGGGAACCTTGGTCTTGGTGGTCATCCGCGATCGAGGATAGCACGGGCTGTCGCGCAAACTGCCATCGGACAAAGGTCCCATCCAGCCGGCGGAATCCCGTCCCGTCCGCCGTGAGCCAGGCCTATTTCTTTGGCTTCGCCCCGGCGCCGAGTCCAATGGGTGACTCCCCGCCCTTGACGAAGACCTCGTCCACCACCCCGTAGGCTTTGGCTTCCTCGGCACTCAGGAAGTAGTCCCGGTCGGAGTCCTTCTTCACCCGCTCGAATTCCTGCCCGGTGTGGTGAGCCAGGATCTCCATCAATCGGTCGGTCAGGTGGAGCATCTCCTTCACCTGGATCTCGACGTCGGGAGTGTTGCCCCGGAAGCCGCCCGAGCCCTGGTGGATCATCACCCGGCTATTGGCCAGGGCGAACCGCTTGCCGGGTGCGCCCGCTGCCAGCAGGACGGCGCCCATGCTGGCTGCCTGACCTATGCAGATCGTGCTGACCGGGGCCTTGAGGTACTGCATGGTGTCGTAGATCGCCAGGCCACTCGTCACCACCCCGCCGGGGGTATTGATGTACAGGCTGATGTCCTTGTCGGAGTCCTCCGATTCGAGGAACAGCAGCTGGGCAATGATCAGGTTGGCAACATGGTCCTCGATGGGCTCACCGAGGAAGATGATCCGCTCCTTGAGCAGCCGGGAGTAGATGTCGAAGGCGCGCTCGCCACGGGCGCTGCTTTCGATGACCATCGGCACGAGCATCGGTCTACTCCGCTTCGGAAGGTGCTGCCGCGAGGGCGCGGTCCATGAGGTGCTCGACGATCTTACGGTTCCTGATCGTCATCCGCAGGTACGCCCGACCACGGCGCGAGGTGAGGTACTCGCGGAGGCGCGTTTCGTCGGGGTATCGCTCGAGCTGTTCGGCGACCTCGGCGTCCACCTCGGCCTCGTCCGCATCGATCCCCTCCTTCTCGGCAACCGCCGACAGCACCAGCAGGGTCTTCACGCGCTGGATGGCCGGCTCGCGCAATTCGGCGGCCAGTTCCTCCGGACTCTTCTTGGTCAATTCGAGGTAGGTCTCGATGCCGATCCGTTGCTGCGCGAGGCGCGCCCGCATCTCGTCGCGCATGATCTCGACCTCGTTGGCAATCATCACCTCCGGCAGTTCGACAGTGGCGTTGGAGGTTGCGAAGTCGATGATCCGGTCGCCGTACCGATGCCGCCCCTCCGCCTCCGACCGCGTGACGAGGGCGTCGGCAATCTCGTCGCGCAACTCGGCCAGGGTCGGATGTTCGCTGACCGATGCCGCGAAGGCGTCGTCCATGTCGGGCAGCTGGCGCTCGCGCAGATCGAGCAGTGTCACCGCGAAGTGCGCGTCCTTGCCGGCCAGTTCCTCGACCCGGTAGTCGGCCGGAAACGCGATGTCGAACTCGGTTCCGCCGCCGATCTCGAGGCCGACCAGGTGGTCCTCCCAGCCCGGAATCATTCGCTCCTCGCCGATGACCAGCGGCAGTCGGTCGCTGCTGCCACCATCGAACGGCTCGCCGTCGATGGTGCCCACTGACGAGACCGTGACGAAGTCGCCGCTCGCCGCAGGGCGACCGTCAACCGGGAGCAGGGTCGTCTGCTGGTCGCGCAGGTCGGCCAGGACCGCATTGATCTCCTCCTCACCGGTCGGCGCGATTTCGAGCGTGAACGGATAGTCGAGATAGGCACCCAATTCCACGTCGGGTCGGACCGAGACGGTTGCGGTGAAGTTCACCGGCTCGCCTTCGATCACTGTCGCCGGATCGATATCCACCTCGGGGTGATCGATGGGGATGACGTCGAGTTGAACGAGTGCGGCGTCGTAGCCGGCGTCCACCAGATGCTCGACGGCCTCGGCCAGGACGGCCCCACGCCCTGCGTAGCGCTCGACCACCGCTCGAGGCGCCTTGCCGGGCCGAAAGCCGGGAATCTTCGTCCGGTCGGCGAGGTGGCGATAGGCGGTCTCGAAGTGGCGGGATACCTCCTCGCCGGGTACCTCGATCTGCAATTGAACCCGTGAGCCCGGCTGCGGCTGGGCAGAAGCGGTGACCACGATGAATGAGTGCTCCGATGCGATGGTGGGCGAGGCGAGATTCGAACTCGCACGTCTTGCGACACCGGCTCCTAAAGCCGGCGCGTCTGCCGTTCCGCCACTCGCCCGAAAGGCTGCCTGACGGACGGCGAGTCTAGCAAAGGCGCGTCAGGGCGCCTTGGTCGGACCGCCCCCCGAACGCGACCATCCCCGCCAACCGGTCTCCGTTCCGCGGGCCGCTCGTGGGGTCATAACACCAATCTCGCCCAACAATCTGGCAAATCCGTCCTTGGCGGCCATGCCGATTGCCGCAACCGCCGCAACTTCCACCGCCCGCCAGAACGCCCGTCCCGGACCGGGCGGACCGAAGACGGCGTCTCGGGCAAGTTCGCGCGCTCGTCGCCGACTGGCGGGGTGACGAGTCCATGCGGCCAACTCGGCTGCCAGCGTCTGCCGTGCGGAAGACTCATCGCCGTCTGCATCGTCAACGGCGAGGTCCACGAACGCCTGGAGTGAGCGGGGCAATCGCTCGTACGCCCGGGCGTCCGTGCCGCCGAACAGGCCGCGCAACCCATAGACCGCCCGTCGCGGTCCGCCGGCCACCACGAACAGGGCGAGACCCACGGCCAGCGCGGTGGGCACCGGATGCTGGCGGACCCAGTTGCGCGGGTCGGCGGCGTAGCGAGCGCGGACTTCGGCTTCGGCGGCGGTGGCATGCAACTCGGCCTTGGCCGCGGCGATTCTCGCCTCGACCTCGGCCGGGCTCAACGCCGGGCGATCCAGTTCTGCAGCCATTCGAGTTCCTCGTTGAGAGAGGCGATGGTCTTTTCCGGGACGAAGGTGATCTTGTCCAGTCGCTTCACGCCGAGCCAGGCGACCAAACCGGCCGACAGCAGCAGGATCCCAAGGACCACCACCGCCACCACCCACGCCGGAACCGCCAGCAGAGCGGCCAGACCGAGGATGAGCGCGATGAGCGCGATGACGAAGGCCATCACGCCGAGTCCCACGGCCGCGGCCAACAGGACCACTGCCCCCCGAAGCTGGCCGACCGCGTTACCAACCTCGTTGCGCGCACTCTGGATGTGGAGGGTGACCAGCTCGATCGCCAGTGCCACCGCGCGGCGGATCAAGGTCTCCAGGCTGGGGGGTCCTACCGATTCGGGCGAAGTCATGCGGCCACGATTCTACCGCCGGTTCGCCGCGATCCCCAGAGGACCCTGGAGGGACGGTCCTGGGAAGGTCGGCTATCCTTCCCGGCCGTATGAGCAAACGGCGGACCTCCGGACCCCAGCGTGTCCGTGCCAGCGATGCCGCCATGCAGCGCAAGCTCGATTCCGGCGGATCGGGCGGCGGTGGGCGGTGGGTCATCTGGGGCCTGGTCGGCTTCCTGGTTCTTGGACTCGGAGCCGCCGGGATTGCGGTCATCCTGAGCTCGGCAGGCACCCAGGCGCAGACCTACCCCGACGCCGGACGCGAGCACATCACCACCGGGACGGCGGGCAGCGGGTACACCTCCACCCCGCCCACGTCCGGTCCGCACTGGGACACGCCCGGACCATGGGGGGTCTACCAGGCGCCCATGGCGGCTGAGCAATCCATCCACAACCTCGAACATGGGGGCATGGTCATCTGGTATCAGCCTTCGCAGGTGACCGATTCGGACATCGCCGCCCTGACGGCGTTCACCACCGAACAGAATCGCGGTGACCGGTTCAAGGTGATCCTGTCGGCCTGGGACGGCAACGATTTCGGCCACCCGATTGCCGTGGCTGCCTGGCGCTGGCTGCTGTACCTCGACAGCCCGGACACCGGGGCAATCTCCGGCTTCATGGACAGCAACTACGGTGTGGCACCCGAGCCGAATGGAGGCCCTGACCGACCCGGCGTCTGATGGTTGCAGCCACTCGGGCAGTCGGTCATCATCGGTCGGGGCGCCTAGCTCAACGGCAGAGCAAGTGACTCTTAATCACTAGGTTCAGGGTTCGAATCCCTGGGCGCTCACCATTCCCACTCGAGACCTTGCCGGCGGACAGCCGGATCTGCTCAGGAGTTCCGCTGGATGGGTCACCTCGCCTTCGAACGTCATCGGCTGGACAACGGATTGCGCGTCGTCTTGGCGCCCGATTCGGCTGCGCCGATCGTCGCGGTGAACCTGTGGTACGACGTCGGCAGCCGGAACGAGCGACCTGGCCGGACCGGCTTCGCCCACCTGTTCGAGCACATGATGTTCCAGGGCACCGCCAGTGTCGCCAAGGGTGAGCATTTCGCCACCGTCCAGGCGGCGGGGGGCACCCTGAACGCGTCGACCTGGTGCGACCGCACGAACTACTTCGAGACGCTGCCCAGCCATGAACTGGAGACCGGGCTGTGGCTCGAGGCCGATCGGATGGCCAACCTCCTGCCCGCCATGACCCTGGAGAAGCTCGACAACCAGCGTGACGTGGTGAAGAACGAGCGCCGATCCTCCATGGACAACCAGCCCTACGGGTCGTGGGACGAACGGATCCAGGCGGCAATCTTCCCGGTCGGTCATCCCTATCACCATTCGACCATTGGCTCGATGGAGGACCTGTCCGCCGCTTCACTGGACGATGTGAAGGAGTTCTTCGCGACCTACTACGCCCCGAATAACGCGGTGCTCAGCCTGGCCGGCGATTTCGAGCCGGGGTCGGCCCTGGCGGCCATCGAGCGTCACTTCGGCCCGCTGACCCCGAATGGCGCGCTCCCGCCCGCTCCCGACGGAGCCCTGCCCGATCGCCTCGGCGGCGAGGTCCGCGATACCGTGCCCGATGCGGTGGAGCTGCCGCGGGTCTACCTGGCCTATCGGATCCCGCCGTACGGGACGGATGAGTTTCTGCCGTTTGAACTGGCGAGCGACCTGCTGGCGACCGGTCGGGCCTCCCGGTTGTACGCGCGGCTGGTCCGCGAACAGCGGCTCGCCCAGGATATCGGCGCGTCGGTCTTTCCCTTCGCCCACGGGGCAGCGGTGCTGATGGCCCACGCCACCGCCCGACCGGACCTCGACATCGAGATCCTGGAGGCAGCCCTGGCCGCAGAAATCGAGGACCTGGCGACCAACGGTCCGACCGACGATGAACTCGAGCGGGTCCGGACCCTGCACGCGTCGACCATCGAGCGTGGTCTGGAAGAGGTCGCCGAACGAGCAGACCGGTTGAGCCAGTACACCTGCCTGTTCGACCAACCGGAGCGGATCAATACCGAGGTCGGCGATTACGACCGGGTGTCGGCCGAGGCCATCCGCGAGGCGCTCCGCGACCAATTGGGACCTGACAATCGGTACGTCCTGACGTTCGTGCCCAATGGCGAAGACCTGGCCGATGAGGAGGAGGACTGATGCCACTCAACCCGAATCGTCCAACTCCCGGTCAGCCGCGCGAGTACCACTTTCCGCCGTTCAGCCATCGCACGCTCGACAACGGACTGACCGTCTGGGCCGTGCCGCTGCCCGGGCGAGCCGTGGTCAGCGTGAGCCTGGTCGTCGATGGCGGCGCCGCGACCGAAACCGAGGCCCAGGGTGGAGTCGCGGCCCTGGCGGCCCAATCGCTGGTCACCGGTACCCAGCGCCTGGATGCGAACGATTTCGCCATCGCCAGCGAGCGACTGGGTATCGAGATCGGGGCGGATTCCGCCTGGGACAGCGCCCGTGCCGGATTCAGCGCTCTCGGCGCACGGCTCGAGGAAGGCCTGGGGCTGCTGGGCGAAATGGTCCGCCAGCCGCGATTCGATGACGAGGAGTTCACCCGGCTGCGCGAGGAGCGGCTGGCGGACATCATGCAGGCTCGCTCCGAACCGGGCCGACTGGCCGATGAGCAGTACCTCGCCCAGTTGTTCGGCTCCGATTCCCCCTACGGGCGACTATCAGCAGGCACCCCGGAGACGGTCGAGCCGCTCACCGTTTCCGACGCGCGCGCGCACCACGCGCGGACCTGGGGACCGGCTGGCGGCCACCTGGTGCTCGCCGGACCCGTCGAAATCGAGCGAGCCTTCCGCCTGGCCGAGAAGGAGTTTGGGAGTTGGACCGGCGGTGGCGCCGGTCATCGGTCGTTTGCCGTCGAGCGTGAACCTCGTCGGCGGGTCGTGCTCTACGACCGACCGGGATCGGTCCAGTCGGAGATCCGGGTCGGTGAGATCGGGATTGCCCGAACCGATCCGAATTACTTCCCGGCGGTGGTGATGGCCGGCGTGCTGGGCGGAACGTTCAGCAGCCGCCTGAACCAGAGGTTGCGCGAGGAACTCGGCTATACCTACGGCGCCCGGGCCGGATTCGATCCGCGCCGTTCGCGCGGACCAATGGTCTCGCGGGCCGCCGTCCAGACCGAGGTCAGCGCCGCGTCGGTAACCGAGCTGCTGGCGGTCCTCGAAGGCATGCGCGCGGCACCCCCCGCGGATGGTGAACTGGCCGACGTCCGCGACTACATGGTCGGTGTCTTCCCGCTGCGCTTCGAGACAACCGGCGGCGTGGCCGGCGCCATCGAGCCCATCGCGGTGTACGAACTGGCCACCGACTGGTGGGCGACCTACCGCGACCGAATCGAAAGCGTCACGCCCGAGCACGTCCATGACTCGGCGCGCGAACTGATCCATCCCGACAGCGCGCTCATCCTGCTGGTTGGCGACGCGGCCACCGTCGAACCAGCGTTGGTCGAAGCTGGCCTCGGACCGATCGAGGTCATCAGCGCCGACTGACGCTGCCGGCCCGTGCTCGGGCGCGTGCCAACCGCCGCCGCGCGGCGCCGATTCGGACCAGCGGATCGGACCGGATTCGCGACCGATCCAACGCCTCCGGATGCGCCCCTCGGGCAATCGCCGCCAGCAGGTCTGAGGCGCGTTCGAGTTGCCCGTCCTCGGTGAGCAGCTGCACGAGGCCGTACCACCGTCCCGGCTCGTTGGGCGCCTCATCTGCCGCTCGCTCGATGAGCGCCCGCGCCAGGTCCAGGCTGCCGGCTCGCCGGTGAGCGGTGATGGCCGCTCGCAAGTCTGCCCAGCTGGGCGTCTGGCCATTCGCCTCCAGGGCGTTCAGCAGCATTTCGGCGTTTTCCGCGCGGACCGCCGGCGGACCGTAGCGCACTGATTGGTCGCGGAAGGCATTCAGCAGGGTCCGCTGCAGCCGGACGACCTGGCGATGAGCCGCGGATCCGGGTGGCCAGCGATCCGCAACCATGCCCAGGAAGACGACGCCCCGGAGGGGCTGACCAACCACCAGGTAGGCGTCGGTCAACTCGGCGGCAATAACCATGTCGAGCGAGGTGTCGAGTTCGCCCAGGCGCTCGAGTGATCCGATCCAATCATCGAGGCGGTTGCGCTCGCGATACCACCCTGCCGCGAACCGCAGCCAGTAGCGTTCGGAGTGGCGGCGCCAGTCCTCGCCGTCGATGTAGTGCTCCACGATCCAGCGGTGGTATACGTCGGGACCGCGCAGGAAGATGTCAGCGGGAACCCGAAATCCCTCGACGCTGCGCCACGCCGGCTGATGCCACGGGCTTGCCGGTTCGGGCTCGGGACGCGGCCGCCGAGGCGCCCGGCGCGGAGCTGTTTCCCCCGGTTGGAGCGGCCAGGCCACCGTTGACGCCATGCCGGCAGCTAGAGTCCGGTCGTAGGCCATCCGTCGGCCCGCATCGCGCAGTTCTGCCCAGGCACGATTGAGGGCCGCCGTCCGCAGGGTCGCAACCGGATCGTTCGTCTGGCGGTCGGGATGATGACGAAGGACGGCCTGGCGGAACGCGGACCGCAGGTCCGCCAGCGATGACCCGGGCGCGGCGCCCAGGACGGCGTAGTAGTCCAGGTCAACCGTTGCGGCCGGCGGGGAGCTGCCCATCCGATCGAGTCTAGGGCGGTTCGACGGGGTGCGCCCTTGTTATGCTCCGAGGCGCATGCCGCCCACCACCACGCCCACAGCGGTCCGCGCCGGCGCCCTCATGCTGATCGGTGGCGCCGAGGACAAGGTCCGCGGCCGCCAGATTTTGGCCCGCTTCGTTAGCCTGGCGGGCGGGACCGACGCGCGGATCGTGGTCATCGGTACGGCCTCCTCGCTGGGCGACGAAGCGACCGACCTGTATCGCTCCCTGTTCACCCAGCTCGGGGCGGCCGAGGTGACCGGCGTCCGTCCACTTCGGCGCGAGGAGGCCAACGACCCCGCCCTGGTCGGCCTGGTCGAGGCCGCCACCGGCGTGTTCATGACCGGCGGCAACCAGCTGCGTCTGTCGAGCGTTATCGGTGGAACGAAACTTGGCCGGGCGCTCACCGACCGCCACCGTCATGGGGCGGTCATCGCCGGCACGAGTGCCGGCGCATCGGCCATTGCCACCCACATGGTCGCTTTCGGTGCCGGTGGCGCGACACCCAAGCAGCGGATGACCCAACTGAGCGCGGGACTGGGATTGCTCCCCGGGGTGGTGGTGGACCAGCATTTCGACCAGCGCAACCGGATCGGACGTCTGCTTGCGCTGGTTGCCCAGTCCCCCGCCCTGCTGGGCATTGGTCTCGACGAGGACACCGCCGCGGTCGTCAGCCCCAATGGGGTCATGGAGGTCATCGGCCGCGGGTCGGTGACGGTGCTCGACCCCGCGCGCATTCAGACCGATGCCTACGAAGTGAAGCGCTATCGCCCGATCATGATCAGTGGGGTCGTGTTGCACTCGCTGCCCTCTGGGTATCGGTTCGATCTGCGCAAGCGCCAGCTCCTCACCCCCCTGCGTTCGGTCTCGTCGACCGACCGCGAATTGCGCGCAACCCAGGTTGCCTCCGAGCGCACGCGCAAGCTCATCAGGCGGATCGCGGCCGAAGGCGCCGATGACACCGCTCCAGCGCGCTCCGCGCGACGAGCCCGCCATTCCCAGCCGCTCGAGGAAGCCAGCGAGTGACGGCCTCGGCCCGTCGCCAGAAGGCAGTGCGCGCGAAAGGTCCGGCGCGGCCAACGGCCGGCGGCCCGCACGGGACCCTGCGGATCACCGATACCCGCGTGTACCGCGGGCCGAATTACTGGAGCTACGAGCCGACGATCAAGTTGATCGTCTCCCTCGGCGAACTCGAGGAGTGGCCGACGAACCGGATCCCGGGGTTCGCCGATGCCCTGCTGGCGGTCGTCCCGGGCATTGGCCAGCACTCCTGTGGGACGGGTCGGGTGGGCGGCTTCGCCGACAGGCTGCGCGAGGGCACCTGGCTCGGCCACGTGGCCGAACACGTCGCCCTTCAGCTCCAGCGCGATGCCGGGACCGAGGTTGGCCGGGGCAAGACCCGCTCGACGGGTGAGCCCGGCATGTACCACGTCGTCTATTCCTACGCAGAGGAGTCGGTCGGGCTCGCTGCGGGGCGATTGGCGGTTCGGCTGGTTAACCACCTGGTCGAAGCCGAGGCCGATTTCGACCTCGCTGGCGCATTCGAACAACTGGTCCTGCTGGCCGAACGGGCGGCTTTCGGCCCGTCCACCCAGGCCATCCTCGACGAGGCTGCCCTGCGGGACATTCCCTTCATCCGGATGAACGATGGCTCGCTCGTCCAGCTCGGCCACGGCATCTACCAGAAGCGCATCCGGGCCACCATGACCAGCCACACCAGCGCGCTCGGGGTCGACATCGCCCAGGACAAGAAACTCACCAACCGGCTGCTGGCGGCGACCGGCCTACCCGTGCCGGTGTCGGACGTCGTGCGCACGGCAGACGAGGCGGTCGATGTGGCGACCCGGATTGGGTACCCGGTCGCCGTCAAGCCGCTGGACGGCAACCACGGCCGCGGGGTGATCCTCAACCTGCCGGACGCCGGCAGCGTGCGGGCCGCCTATGACCTCGCCCGCGCCGAATCGAGATTCGGCGGGGTGCTGGTGGAATCGTTCCTGGTGGGCAACGACTACCGCTGCCTGGTCATCGGCGGAGTCCTGCAGGCGGTGGCCCAGCGCGTGCCGGCACACGTGGACGGGGATGGCAAACACTCGGTCGCCGACCTGGTCGAGATCACCAACAACGATCCGCGGCGCGGCATCGGTCACGAAAAGGTCCTCACCCGGATCAAGGTGGATGACGAATCGATCCTGTACGCCCACGAGCAGGGTTATGGGCTGACCGATGTCCCGAAGGCGGGCGAGCGCGTCTTTCTGAAGCGCACCGGCAACATGAGCACCGGTGGGATCAGCATCGACCGGACCGAGGAGATCCATCCCGATAACGCCGAGATCGCCGAGCAGGCGGCCAAGGTGGTTGGCCTGGACATTGCCGGTATCGACTTCATCTGCCCCGACATCGGCTCACCCGTTCGCGAAACCGGCGGCGGGATCGTGGAAGTCAATGCCGCTCCGGGATTCCGGATGCACACCCACCCAACCGAAGGCGAGAGCCAGTACGTGGCCAAGCCGGTCATCGACCTGTTGTTCGCACCCGGCACGCCGTCGCGCATCCCGATCATCGCGGTGACCGGCACGAACGGAAAGACGACGACCGCGCGAATGATCGCCCACATTTTGAAAGGAATGGGTCGCAAGGTCGGCATGACCAGCACCGACGGCATCTACGTGGACGGCCGACCGATCCGACGCGGGGACATGAGCGGTCCCAAGTCGGCCTCGATGGTCCTCCAGAACCCACTGGTCGATACCGCCGTCTTCGAAGTCGCTCGTGGAGGCATCCTCCGCGAGGGCCTCGGCTATCAGCGCAACGACGTGGCGGTTGTGCTCAACGTGGCCTCCGACCACCTCGGCCTGGGCGGGATCACCTCGCTCCGCCAGTTGGCGGCCGTGAAACAGGTCATCGTCGAGGCGGTTCCGCGTGATGGCACGGCCGTCCTGAATGCAGACGATCCGCTGGTGGCGAAGATGGCCGGGCATTGCTCGGGATCGGTCATCTATTTCGGTCTCGATCCCGACAGCGAGGTGCTCCGCCGCCAGGCGAGTCGCGGTCGCCGATCGGTGACCGTCGAGTCGGGCAGCAACGGCGAGATGATCGTTCTGCGCCACGGGCGCAAGAGCATGCCGCTGGTGTGGACCCACCTGCTGCCCTCGACCTTTGAAGGTCGCGCTCGGATGAACGTCGCCAACGCTCTCGCCGCGGCAGCTGCTGCCTGGGCTGCCGGTGCCCATCTCCACGACATTCGCCAGGGCCTGCGCACGTTCACGACCTCGTACTACATGGCCCCCGGACGGCTGAACCTGTTCGAACTGAATGGTTTCCGGGTGATCGTGGACTATGCCCACAACCCGCATGCCCTCGAAGCATTGGGGACGTTCGTGGATGCCCTGGCCGAGCCGTCGGCCGGCGGATCCCTGCCGGTGGTGACGGGCCGTCGGATCGCCGTGGTCGCCACCGCCGGCGACCGGCGGGATCGCGATATCGACGAACTGGGTCGCGTGGCAGCCCGCCATTTCGATCACATCATCGTCCGCGAGGACGCCAACCCCCGTGGCCGCGAGCGCGGGGCGACCGGAGCGGTGCTGGAAGCCGGCATCCGCGCGGCAATGGCGGACGGTGCGCGCTGCCAGGTCGTTGAAACGGTCCTTGACGAGCTCGACGCCACCCGCCACGCGCTGGAGTTGGGGAGGGCCGGCGACCTGGTCGTGCTCTGTGTCGACCACGCCAATGAGGTCTGGAAGGAGCTCCAGCGGCGCGAGCACGGTTCGGCGACACCAGCGGCCTCGTCCGGCGGCGACAACCTCAGCGACCTGGTGATGGACGAGGAGTTCTAGCTCGCCGGAGACAGGTGGTCGGGGCTGAGCGGCTTGAAATCATGCGCCTCCAGCCAGGCGAAAATCTCCGCCCGCTCGACGTGGCTCATGACCGCCACCACGTCCCCGGCCTCGGCTCGCTCGACCAGCGCGCGGAGAGCGCCCAACTCGGTCGCCAGCGCGTTGATCGGGCCCCGGTAGCCACCGGTTCGCGCGCCGTCGCGGAAGATCGCGTTCATCTGCGCCACCGACCGACCGCGGAGGTAGTGACGCTTTTCGCAGATGACCAGATCGTCGGTCCGGGCACCGGCCAGGGCGCCCATCCGCCGGAGAATGTCATCGGTTCGGTCGCCGGCGGTGCCAAGCGCCAGGCGAAGCTTCCCGGTCGGGGCTGTCAACGAGCGTGCGACCTCGAGCAGGCCGGCAAGTCCAGCCTCGTTGTGGGCGAAGTCCACCAGCACCCGAACGCCCTTC
Source organism: Chloroflexota bacterium (assembly GCA_023250255.1). Lineage (GTDB taxonomy): Bacteria > Chloroflexota > Limnocylindria > QHBO01 > QHBO01 > JAHFBB01. The sequence continues at coordinate 13,012 of JAHFBB010000004.1, forward strand.
CGCTCGAACAGGTTCAGGCGCCCCGGGTTGGATGCGGTGTCCTGGCCGAAGCTGCGCAGGCCGGCGCGAATATGGCGGATCGAAATGCCGAGCGCGTCCGCTGCTGCCGCCGCCGCCAGCGCGTTGGCCACGTTGTAGCGGCTGAGGCCGCCAACCGTCACAGGCAAACTCGCCGCCCGCGCGAGCCGGAGCGCTGGTTCACCCGCTCGGAGCAGGACGAGCCATCCCCGATCGAGCACCGCCGCCCGGTCCCCGCGAGCGAGAGCCGCTCGAATGGCCTGTCCGTCGGGCTCCATGCTGAACGGGTACCAGTGGGCCGCCGTCTGCCGACGCATGGCCCACACCCGTTGGTCATCCGCGTTGAGCACGGCCCAGCCGGATCGACGGCTTACCCGCACCACGGCGGCCTTCACCTCAGCCAGCTCGTCGAGCGTGTCGATGCCCTGCAGGCCGAGGTGATCCGCGCTGACGTTGGTCACGACCGACACGTCGTTGTGGGCATAGCCGATGCCCCGCAAAAGGATGCCGCCGCGCGCTGTCTCCAACACTGCGAGGTCGATGCCCGGCTCCGCCAGCACCCGACCCGCCCCACCGAACCCGGTCCAGTCCCCCGCCTCGACGAGCACTCCGCGCAGGTAGATGCCGTCCGAATTCGTCATCCCCACCGTCTGCCCAGCCACCGTGGCGATATGCGCCAGCAGGCGGGTGGTGGTCGTCTTGCCGTTCGTGCCGGTGATCCCGACCACCGGGATCCGCGGTCGAGCAACGTCGGGCAGGGGCCCCTCCGCCACCGCCTGCAACGCCTGTTCCTCGCGGCGTTCGCGCCCGGTGCCCATGGCAATCCGCGCTGCCGCCATGGCAATCGATTGCGAAATGGTTCGCCTCCGCCAGGGGAACGCCACTGCCACCCGCCGGCCGTCCACCGATGGACGGGCCGTCACCCGGGGTTCGGGCATGCCCAGGGCGAGGTGGAGTCGCTGAACCGCCTCGCCCGCCTCGCGGCCGACCGCTTCCACCGCCGCCGGTTCGCCACCGAATTCGAGCTTGATGGCGGGTCGGGTGAAGAAGCGATTTGCCCCGTCCAACACGCGAACCTCGAGCAGTTCCACGGCTGGCTCAGCGGCGGGCGTCGGTGGCATACGCCAGTATAGTTTCGGCCCATGTCATCCCTCGTCGACCTCGATTCGCGCGTTGTGGCGGGCTATCCCGCCTATCTCGCCGAGTTGGAACGACTGGTCAATATCGATTGCGGCTCGTACACCCCGACCGGCGTGAACGAGGTTGCCGACCGGGTCTCCGCGCGACTGACGGCACTTGGCGCCGCCGTGGAACGGATTGGCGATGGCGTGGCGCCGGATGGCCGGCCACTGGGCGACCTGGTCATCGGGCGGCTGGCGGGAGACGGACCCCGCGTCCTGCTCATCGGTCACATGGACACCGTCTTCGAAGTCGGGACGACGGCGGAGCGCCCATTCGTCGTCGAGGGAGACCGAGCTCGCGGTCCGGGCACCTCGGACATGAAGGGCGGCCTCCTCGCCGGCCTGTCGGCCATTGACGCCCTGCTGGCGGCCGGAGTCCGGCCGAACCTGACCTTCGTTGCCAACCCCGATGAGGAGATCGGCTCGCCGTTCTCCGGTCCCCACATCCGGGCGCTCGCGCCCGACCACGACGTCGCGCTTGTCCTGGAATGCGCCCGCGCCAACGGGGATATCGTCAGTGCCCGCAAGGGCATTGCCGACATCGAGGTGTTGCTCCACGGCCGCGCCGCCCATGCCGGTGTCGAGCCGGAGAAGGGTCGGAGCGCCATCCTGGCCGCGGCGGCCATGGTGGAGGCCATCCACGCGCTGAACGGCCGCTGGGATGGTGTCACCGCCAACGTCGGGGTCATTGCCGGCGGCACCCGACCGAACGTCGTGGCCGAGTCGTGTCGGCTGGTACTCGACCTGCGTTCCCCGACCGCGGCCGGCATGTCCGCGGTCACCAAAGCCGTGGCCGAGATCGTCGCCCAGCCGGTGGTCACCGACGTGACGGCCACGCTGACCACCCAGGCCTCGCACCCACCCATGGAGCGCTCGGCCGCCACCGAGCGGCTGGCGTCCCTCGCCCGGGCCATTGCCGCCGAACTGGGGTTCGCCCTCGAGCACGCGGCCACTGGCGGCGCCAGTGACGCGAATACCACCTCCGCCGCCGGCACGCCGACCCTCGACGGCCTCGGCCCGATCGGAGGGGACGACCATGCGCCTGCCGAATGGCTCGACCTGTCGAGCGTGGTTCCCCGGACGACCCTGCTGGCCGGCCTGATCGCCCGGGTCGGCGAAGCGCTCTGACCGGTAGAATCGGCGCCCCGTGATGACCGATTTCCGCCACCGCATGGACCTCGAGGTCCGCTTCC
>JAHFBB010000250.1:0-1157 GCA_023250255.1 Chloroflexota bacterium
AAGGGGTCGGCGCCGAGGAGGCCGCCACCCGCATCGCCGACTGGCTCGCCGCCCGAAAGCTGGTCGCCTGATGGGCAGCAACGTCGGGTTCCTCGCCGAATTCGCCACCGCTGGGCCTACTCGCTCTGCGCTTGAGCTGGCTGCTGGTGCCGCGGCCCTCGCCGCCGAATCCGGTGGTGCGGCTGTCGCCCTGGCCTACGGACCGGGTGCGGCGGACGCGGCTGACCTCGGTCCGGCCGGTGCGGGACGGGCCGTCGTGCTCGGCACGGACGCGGCCCCGGCGATCAGCGTTGCCGGAACCCTGGCAGCTGCGGTTGCCGCAGGCGACTTCGCAGTCCTCCTGGCTCCCGCCACGCCAAACGGCCGCGACCTGGCCGCCGCACTGGTTGGGCTCCACGGCCTCCCCGCATTCGGCCCGGTCCGAGCAGTGAGTTTGGCGGGTGGAACCGTGCGCTGCGAGCAATCCACTCTCCAGGGCGCGGTCATCACGATGTCCGAGCCGGCGGAGGGAGCTGCCGGCCCCGCGGTTGTGCTGGTGGCCGCCAATACCTTCAGCCCGCGCGAGCCCGCCGGTGGAGCGGCAGCGGTCACCACGGCCGTTCCGGTGGACAGCCCATTCGGACAGGCTCGGATCGTGGAATCGCAGGTCGAGACGGCAGCCATTGCCGCGCTCGAGGAGGCCGACATCATCGTGGCCGGCGGCCGAGGGACCGGCGGTGAGGCCGGGTTCGCCGCCCTGCGCGAACTGGCAGAGGTCCTCGGCGGCGCCGTCGGTGCCAGCCGCGCCGCCGCAGACGCCGGCTGGGTGCCCTACCAACTGCAGATCGGTCAGACCGGGAAGGTGGTCAAGCCCGCGCTCTACTTCGCAGCTGGCATCTCCGGCGCCATTCAGCACCGGGTGGGCATGCAGGCGGCAGAGCATGTCGTGGCCATCAATCGCGACCCGGACGCCCCGATTGGCGAGTTTGCCGACCTGTTCGTGGTGGGCGATCTGTTCCAGATCGTGCCTGCTCTCACCGCCGAACTCCGACGCCGCAGCCAGGCCTGAACGCCCCTGCCGGCCCTGATCGCCACGCAGGCTTGATTCGCCAGCCAGGCGCCGGGGTTTGCCGGATTCCTGATATTGATCACCCGCTCTGGCAGCGTCGGGGAGCGGC
>JAHFBB010000250.1:1167-2057 GCA_023250255.1 Chloroflexota bacterium
GGCCTGGATCGCCCTGCCGGCTGGAACGCCTTACCGGCCTGGATCGCCTGGCAGGCCTGATTCCTCCCGTGGGTCGAACGAACCACATGCGGGCGGGAAGCGGCTTTCCTCGGCCGTTTGACCCACCCGGGTAATCACCGCCGGGGTTTGCCGGATTCCTGATCTTGATCACCCGCTCCGACAGCGCCGGGGAGCGGCACATCTTGTGGTATCCTGCTCGGCGGTACCACCGGTGGTAGGAATCCGCACGGAATGAGGGGTCCATGCGCTGTCCACGCTGTCAGGTCGAGGGAACCCGGGTCATCGACTCGCGGGACCTCGAATCAGGAGGGACCATTCGCCGGCGGCGCGAATGCGAGGCCTGTGCCCATCGGTTCACGACCTACGAACGGGCTGAAGGCTCGCGCCTGATCGTCATCAAGCGTGACGGCACCCGCCAGGAATTCGAACGGGCCAAGGTGCAGGCCGGCCTGCTGAAGGCCTGCGAGAAGCGCCCGGTCACCCTGGAGCGGATTGACGCCGCGGTCGACGAGATCGAGGCCACCCTTCGCGGGCGTGGCGACACCGAGGTCTCCAGCAAGGAGATCGGCAAGTTGGCGACCGACGTGCTGCGTGATATCGACCAGCTGGCGTACATCCGATTCGCATCGGTCTATCACTCATATGCCGACATTTCGACGCTGAAGCGCGAGGTGGATCGGCTCATCAAACAGCGGAGCGGCCCCGGCGAGTGATCCTGTCGGACCGCGACATCCGCGCCGAACTGGACGCGGGCCGGATCGTCATCGATCCGTTCACGCCCGACGCCGTCCAGCCATCGAGCGTCGACCTGCACCTGGACCGCCGGTTCCGGGTGTTTCGCAACAGTCGCTACCCGTTCATCGACGTCC
>JAHFBB010000079.1 GCA_023250255.1 Chloroflexota bacterium
ATGGTCCGCTGCTGGGAGGTTGCCACTGGCTTGGTCGCCAGCTCCTGCGATTGGGTATCGATGTCGTCCTCGGCGAGGCCCAGGGCCTTGACCAGGGCGTCCACCCGGGCACGAACGGTTGGATAACTGATTCCGAGTTCGCGCTCCATGTCCTTCAGGTTGCCCCGCGCCCGCAGAAAACTCTCCAGGACGGCGAGCTGCTCGCGGCTGAGTCGGCCGTAGCGGCCGGCGCTGAAGTCACCCTCGAGGGTCGTTCCGCAGCTTCGGCAATGGAGACGGCTGACACTCAGTTCGTCGGCACAGACGGGGCAGGTGGAAATGACGTCGTGGGGCATCAGCGCGCAGCTCGCGACCGCTCGGTGGTGGGGGAGTGCTTCTGTCGGTGAATGCGGCTCGGCTGCGCGCCGTGGGCGGTTGCCGCCCGGAGCCGATCATCGGCCATCAGCTTGGCGTAGTGGATCCGGTAATCCAGCATGGTAGTGAACTCCTTTCGTTGCACATCGGTTCATCTTTGACCGATCTGCCGCGGATACTAGAAGTCCACTTTCTATTTGTCAAGCACCAGTTGCTAATTAGGAAGATGACCTACCCAAACGTGGGGTCCACGCGCTCGGGATCGATGCCGAGGGACGATATGGCCGCTGTCACTTCGGCTGGCTCGGCCAGGCCGTCGCCGGCCAACGCCGTCAACGCTGCGACGGCGATGTGCTCGGCACTGACCTCGAAATGTGTTCGGAGTGCCTCGCGCGTGTCGCTGCGGCCAAAACCGTCTGTGCCCAGGACCACTGAACGGCGGTCGAGCCACGGCCGGACGAGGTCAGGCAGGGCCTTGAGATAGTCGGTCGCCGCGACCAGCGGACCCTGGGCGCCGGTCAGCTGTCGGATGATGTACGGGACGCGCGGCTCGGCCTCGGGGTGGAGGCGGTTCCACCGTTCGGCCGCCAATGCGTCGGCGCGCAACTGCTGATACGAGGTGACGCTCCAGACATCGGCAGCCACGTCGAATCGCTCGGCCAGCAGATCGGCCGCTCGAAGCACCTGGTGGAAGATCGAGCCCGACCCGAACAGCTGGACCCGCCGGCCGGTCCCATCCGCGGTGCGGACCCGGTACAGGCCGCGCAGGATGCCATCGGTCACGCCATCAGGCATGGGCGCCTGGACCCAGTTCTCGTTGTACAGGGTCAGGTAGTAGAAGACGTCCTCCGGCTCGGGGCCGTACATCCGGCGGATGCCATCGCGCACGATGACTGCCAGTTCGTAGGCGTACGCCGGGTCATAGGCCCGCAGGTTCGGGATGACCAGGGCCTGGATGTGGCTCTGGCCGTCGTCGTGCTGCAGTCCCTCCCCGGTGAGGGTCGTCCGGCCGGCAGTTGCGCCCATCAGGAAGCCACGTCCGCGCGCGTCACCGAAGGCCCACGCCTGATCCCCGGTCCGTTGCAGGCCGAACATCGAGTAGAAGATGTAGAACGGAATCATCGGTTCGCCGTGAACCGAGTAGGCGGTGCCGGCCGCCGTGAAGTCGGCCATGGCGCCCGCTTCGGTGATGCCTTCCTCGAGGATCTGGCCGTCCGTCGCCTCGACGTACGACAACAGCAGCTCCTTGTCGACCGAGGTGTACTGCTGGCCGAGCGGGTTGTAGATGCCGACTTCCTTGAACAGCGGGTCCATGCCGAACGTCCGTGCCTCGTCGGGAATGATCGGCACGATTCGCTGACCGACGCCCGGGTCGCGGACGAGGTTGCGGACCAGCCGGCTGAACGCCATGGTCGTCGAGGCCGGACGCTCCCCGCCGGCGAACAACTCCTCGAAGACCGATGGATCCGGATCCGGCAGGGGGTTCGATACCGCGCGCCGCTGGGGCAGCACGCCGCCGAGGTGCGTTCTCCGCTCCAGCAGGTAACGAATTTCGGGACTGTCCATCCCCGGATGGAAGTAGGGGGCATCGGCCAGCGCGTCGTCAGGGATGGGCAACTGCAGGCGATCGCGGAAGATGCGCAGCTCGTCCACCGTCAGCTTCTTGGCCTGGTGGGTGATGTTGCGCGCCTCGATGCCCGGACCCAGCGTCCAGCCCTTCACGGTCTTCGCCAGGATCACTACCGGGGCACCGGTATGGGCGACCGCCTGGGCGTAGGCCGCATAGAGCTTGCTCGAGTCATGCCCGCCCCGGCGGAGGTGGTACAGGTCCTCATCGGTCTTGTCCGCGACGAGCGCTGCCAGGCGAGGATCGGGGCCGAAGAAATGCTCGCGGATGTACGCGCCGTCCTCGGTTGCCAGCCGCTGGTAGTCGCCGTCGAGGGTGTCGGTCATCTTGTTGAGCAGGACGCCATCCTCGTCGCGGGCCAGCAATTCGTCCCATTCCCGCGCCCAGATGACCTTGATGACGTGCCAGCCGGCGCCGCGGAAGGTGGCCTCCAGTTCCTGGATGATCTTGCCGTTGCCGCGCACCGGGCCGTCGAGGCGTTGAAGATTGCAGTTCACCACGAAGATCAGGTTGTCGAGTCCTTCGCGGCCGGCGAGGCCCAGGCCGGCCATGGCCTCGGGTTCGTCCATCTCGCCGTCGCCGGCAAATGCCCACACCCGCTGCTCGCTGGTGTCCTTTATCCCGCGGGCAGCGAGATAGCGGTTGAACCGGGCTTGGTAGATGGCGGCCAGCGGACCGAGCCCCATCGAGACGGTCGGAAACTGCCAGAACTCGGGCATGAGCCTCGGATGGGGGTACGACGACAGGCCGCCCGGCCAGAGCGCCTCGCGGCGGAAGTGATCCAGCTGCTCTGCGGTCAGGCGCCCCTCGAGAAAGGCGCGCGCGTAAATTCCCGGGGCTGCGTGGCCTTGGAAGAAGACCTGGTCGCCGCCGCCCGGTGCGTCGGGACCCCGGAAGAAATGGTTGAAGCCCACCTCATACAGGCTGGCCGCGGAGGCATACGTGGACAGGTGGCCGCCGATTCCCTCGAACCGTGAATTCGCGCGCAGCACCATGGCCAGCGCGTTCCAGCGGATCATCCGACGGATCCGCAGTTCGGTGGCCTCGTCTCCGGGGAAGTCCGGCTCCTGCTCGGGCGAGATGGTGTTGACGTAGCGCGTCTGGGTCAATGGCGGCAATCCGACCTGGAGCTGTCGCGCCCGCTTGAGGAGCTTGTACATCAGGAATCGGGCGCGCTCGGGTCCCTCCGCGGCCAGGACCGCGTCAAGCGAGTCGAGCCACTCGGTGGTTTCGGCGGGGTCACTGTCGGGCAGTTGCTGCTTGAACTGGTCGAAGATGTCGTGCATTGGCCTGCCATCGTACAGACCCGTCCCGATGGTCCGCCTGGCCGGGCAGCCGGTAGACTGTCGCACCTCATGTCACGCGCCGAACGCCGCCAATACGAGCGGATGTCCAAGGGCCAGGATCCGTATGCCCCGAACCCCCGCCAGTCGCGTGATCCGCGTCGCAACAAGCCTCGCCCCAAGCCGCCAGCCACCGCCGCGCCGGCAACCGGCGGCCGCAAATTCTGGACGCGGTCGATTGGGGCGGCGGTGGTGGTCGGAGTGCTCGCCTTCTCTCTTGGCTGGTCGCAGGGCATGCCGGTCGCGGCGTACATCGGCGTGGGGGCGGCGGGCGCGACCGTCCTGGCCGCCGCCGGCCTGAGGCGGCTGCTCGCTCGCGTGGGGGATCGACGACCGCCGGCGTGACGCCGCGGTGAATCCCGCGGCGGCCCTTGCCCTGGCGTTGGCCGGGGGATACCTCATCGGCGCAGTGCCGGTCGGATTGCTCGTTGCCCGCGTGGCGGGCGGACCCGATCTTCGTGAGATTGGTTCGGGTCGGACCGGAGCGACGAACGCCTATCGGGCGTTGGGTCTGGCAGGCGCGGCGACGGTGGCCGTGCTTGATCTCGGCAAGGGGGTGGCGGCGGCGATGATCGGTGGGGTCATTGGTCGCGAGGCCGGGCTGAGCGTGGAGTGGCTTGCCGCGGGAGCTGCCCTGACGGCAGTCGTGGGCCACACGAGGTCGATCTTCATTCATTTCCGCGGTGGACGAGGCGTGGCCACGGCTGCTGGTGGCCTGCTGGTTCTCGCGCCGGCCGCCATCCCGCTGCTGGGCACCGTATTCGCGCTGATCCTCTGGCGCTGGCGGTTCGTATCCCTTGGATCGATCGTGGTTGCGATCCTGGCGGCGCCGGTGACCGTCGTGCTGGTTGCACTCGACCTGGCGACGCCAGCTGCAGTTGGCTATGCCGCAGGCATCGGTCTGCTGGTGGTGGCTGCGCACGCCGACAACATCGCCCGACTGCGGGCGGGCACCGAACGTCGACTGGGAACTCCCCGCCCATGAACTCGGATCGACCCCGGCTGACGACCCTGCCCAACCTGCTGGGCCTGGCACGCATCGGCCTGACGCCGGTGGTCATGGCCCTGCTGCTGGTGCCATTCCCCGGATCGGGAATGTGGGCGTTCGTGATCTTTCTGGTTGCCGGGCTCTCCGATTTCGTGGATGGCTGGCTCGCGCGGCGCTGGCACCAGGTCTCGACCCTCGGCGTATTCCTCGATCTCACAGCCGACAAGGTGCTGGTGGCCGGTGTGCTGGTCGTGTTGGTCGAGGTGGACCTGATGCCCTCGTGGCTGGTCGCCCTCCTCCTCATCCGTGAATTCGTGGTCGGTGGCATCCGCCAGTTGGCCGCCAGCGAGCAGGTCGTGGTCTCGGCGCAATTCCTGGGGAAGGCGAAGACGGTATTCACCCTGGTCGCGATCTGCGCGCTCCTCCTCGCATTCGATGCGGGCCAGGGTGGTGCGAGCACGGCGGTGGCGTCGGCCGCCGATTGGCAGGCATTCGGCCTGGTGACGATGGTGATCGCCGCCATCCTGTCGGTCCTCAGCGGGCTCGACTACCTCCGCGGGGCGTGGCCGCTGCTCTTCAATTCGCCGTGACCCCCCTGCTGCCCGTCATTTGACGAGTTTGGTCGCCAGTCGCCGGCGGGCGACGAACATGCCGATGGCGGCGAACACCACCAGGTAGCCCACGTGGATCAGCATGGTCCAGTCCACCAGGCCAATGGTCAGGCCGCGGAGCATGGCAATGGCGTGGTACAGGGGAGTGAACTGGACCACGATCTGGATGATCGGCGGATAGATGCTGATCGGGAAGAATGTTCCACTGAACAGGAACATGGGCATGATCACCAGCCCGAAGGGCAAGTCGAAGTCCTGGACGGTCCGCAGGTAGGTCGTCACCGCCAACCCGGCTGAACAGAAGGCGATCGAGGCCAGCAGGCTGGCCGGCAGGGCGAGGATGGCCCACGGGCTGATGAGCAGCCCCATGGCCAGCATGACC
>JAHFBB010000080.1 GCA_023250255.1 Chloroflexota bacterium
CGGCCGGGATCCTGGTCGGAACGCCCGGTTGGATGAGTCCCGACGAAGTTGTCGCCTGGGTCGATGCGATGCGCAGCGAGGAAACCGACTGATGCGCTACCTCCTCGACACAACGATCATCGTCGACCATGCCAACGGATTCGGGCCAGCGACGGCCCTCCTCCGGGGTCTCTACGAGGACGGCGCAGATCTCTACATCTGCGATGCCGTCACCTGCGAGGCCCTTTCGGGCGGGACGGACGAACACCTGTCGGCCGTGGGCGCCCTCCTCCGACCGTTGGAGTACGTTGCAACCTCGCCGCGGGCGGCACATTGGGCGGCAACGTCCCGCCTGCGTCGGCACCGGGAGGGCGGCAAGCTTGGCTTGGGCGACGCGTTGATCGCCGGGGTAGCGGCCGACCTGGGCGCGACCGTCGTCACCCGCAACCGGCCGGATTTCGAGCGCCAGGGGATCGAGGTCCTCGGCTACCAGCCAGGTGCGGTCAGACCCGGCGGGGGCGCCAGGTTCGACAAGCCGAAGCGACTCATGGGAGGATCGGGCGGATGACGCAAGGCGGGTTGCATCGGTCCCCAGGTGGGTTCGTCCTATTGACGGTGCTCGTCTTGGCAGCCTGCGCGGCCGAGGGGCCAATGGGCTGGACGGAGGCCGCGGGCCCGCCTGAATACGCCCCCTTCGACCACACCGCGACCCTCCTCGACAATGGGCTGGTCCTGATGAGCGGTGGCGATGGGGCCGAGATCGGTGAGTTGACTAATGCAGCGGCGCGTTTTGACCCGGTCGCTCAGGACTGGAGGGTGGGCGCGATGCGTTCGGCACGTGCCGACCACACCGCCACCTTGCTGAAGGACGGCACCGTCCTCGTCGCGGGTGGCTACTGGTGGGAGGGCGTCCGGACGGCGCTCGATACCGCCGAGTTGTTCGACCCGGCCACAAACAGCTTTCGCAGCGCCGAACCGATGGCCCAGGGCCGCAGCGGCCATACGGCGACGCTCCTGCCGAACGGCAAGGTTCTTGTCGTCGGGGGGTACACCAGCCGCCACGCCAACCCGGATGTCGTGCTCGACAGCGTCGAGCTGTACGACCCGCTGACTGGCAACTGGACCGTTGGCGCCGGACTGGCGGAGGCACGCTACTTCCACACCGCCACCTTGCTGACCGATGGCCGTGTGCTGGTGATCGGTGGTCGCGGCAACCGCTTGGCCGTGACCTCGGCCGAGATCTACGACCCCGATACTGGCGCTTGGACGGACGCCGGCGATATGGCCGGGCCGCGCTACCTGCACACCGCCACCCTGCTGACCGATGGCAAGGTCCTCGTGGCCGGGGGCGGCGACGTCTTCCACGTGGCGCTGGCCAGTGCCGAGATCTATGACCCCGAGGCCGATACGTGGACGGTTGCTGCGCCGATGGCCGGGATCCGGGTCGCGCACGCCGCCTCGATCCTCGGCGATGGGACTGTCCTGGTGATGGGCGGCATCAATGAGGTGCATAACGGGGCGACCAACAGCGCCGAGCGCTACGACCCCGAAACGAACGCCTGGACCGCGGCTGCCTCCATGCCGGAGCCGCGGTCGCGACACACCGCTACCCTGCTCCCCGATCAGACCGTGCTGGTCTTCGGCGGCGGCCCGCTTCATCCGCTGATCTTCGGCTTCGATCCGGGCGTGTAGCTCACGGAGCTGATCGAACTCGATGCCGACATCGCGGAGCGCGCGGCCGTGCTCGCTCCGGCCGGTCTCCGGTCGGCCTATGCCATCCACCTGGCATCGGCCCTGGCGCTGGGTTTGGAGCTGGACGCGTTCGTGACCTACGACGCCCGACAGACCGATGCCGCCCGCGCCGCTGGGTTGGAGGTCGTTGCCCCGGCCTAGTTTCTCGCCCGATTGCGCCTAGGAGCGCTGGCCGGTGACCTGACGCGCTCGAGCAGGTCTGACCCGATCAGCTACGACAGCTGACGTGGAACGGCCGCGTACCGCGCGGCGTTGCGGAGCCAGGGTGCGTCCGCCTGGCCGACCCCGTTACCCTAGGTCCGTGAGCGACTTCGACCGGGCAGAGACGGCTCGGCGGGCTGGCGTCGACGAGGCTTATGTCGGCCGGTTGGTGGAGCTGGGAATCCTGAAACCAGGTTCCGGTGATCGGTTCAGCAGTGGGGACATTCGGCGGGCGCGATTGGTCGAGGCCATAGAGAATTCCGGCGTCCCGCTCGAGGGGCTGGCTGAGGTGCTCAGCCGTGGCGAGGGGACTCTCGCCTTCATGGACGATCCGACATACGAACGATTCAGCGCCCTGAGTTCGGAAACCTTTGCCGAACTGAGTGAGCGGACCGGCATACCGATGGAGCTGTTGGTCGTCATGCGCGAGTCCGTCGGCTCCGCCCAACCGGAACCGCATGATCTGGTACGCGAGGACGAAATGCGGATCGTCCCGTCGCTCGAGCTCCAGGTGGCCGAGAGCTTCAACCGCATCGCGATCGAGCGGATGCTGCGGGTCACCGGCGAGAGCATGCGGCGGATCGCCGAGCAGGAAGTCGAGTGGTGGACCAGCCAGGTTCAGGCACCGCTGCTCGCTCGGGGAGTGAAGTTGGGCGACCTCGGCGTCGCAACCCTGGATATTGCCAGCCGGATGCAGGTGCCTTTGACCGAGGCGCTTGACGCAATCATGCGCGCCCAGGAGGCGCACGCCTGGCAGGCCAACATCATCGAGAGCATCGAGCAGGTAGTGGCCGAAGCCGGCTTGTACAGCCGGGTCGCACGACCGCCGGCGATGTGTTTCTTGGACATCACCGGCTACACCCGCCTCACCCAAGAGCGCGGCGACGCGGCGGCCGCCGAACTGGCCGATGATTTGGCGCGGCTCGTCAAGCGAGCATCGGTCCAGCGTGGCGGACGAGCCATCAAATGGCTCGGTGACGGGGTGATGTTCCACTTCCCCGATCCGGGACTGGGGGTGGTGGCCGCGTTGGACATGGTCGAAGGCGTTGTCGATGCCGGGCTGCCGCCTGCCCATGTGGGCCTGCACGCCGGCCCGGTGCTGCTGCAGGAGGGCGACTACTACGGGCAGACGGTCAACATCGCCTCCCGGATCGCCGAGTACGCGCGCCCCGGCGAGGTCCTTGTCAGCGACACCGTGGTGGCGGCCGCCGAGGGTGCGGGCGCGGCCTTCACCGAGATTGGCCCGGTCGAGCTGAAGGGGGTCGGCGGCCCCCTGCGGCTCCATTCCGCGCATCGGGCTCCGGCCTGAGACCGGACGTTTCGGCGTCCTTTCCGCTGTGGGCGCGCCGGACGCACCCGTAGAAGGACTGAGGGCAGGGGCTGTCATTGGTTCAGGAGCGACGGGTGGCGACCTGACCCTCCGGCGTGTCCCGGACACGGACGCCCAGGCCGGCCAACTCGTCGCGCAATCGGTCCGCCTCTATCCAGTCCATGGCGGCCCGGGCGGCGGCTCGCCGCTCCAGCAGCTCGGCTGCACCGGCGGGCAGCGGGATCCCCGTGCCCTCGGCCGGTGAATCCAGGCTGAGGCCCAGGACCCTGTCGAAGTCCAGGAGCAGGGCGCGCTTTTGGTCGGGAGTGAGATCGTCGGCGCCAGCGACGGCGTGGGCGCTTGCCAGCGCAGCGGGGATTCCGAGGTCATCCGCAATCGCGTCGCGGAACCGGTTTCCGTAGCCGGCCATCGGTTCGGCGGTGAGGTCCACACCGGTCTCGGCACCAGCGGCCACCGCGCGGCGCAGTCGGCGGAGGCCCGAGGCAGCTGCCTGCATGGCCGGCTCGGTGAAGTCGAGCTTGGACCGATAGTGGGCGGTCAGCGCCAGGTAACGGAAGTCGAGCGGCTGGAAGCCTTTTTCCGGCAACTCGGAGACGCGAATGATGTTGCCGGCCGATTTCGCCATCTTCTCGTCATCCAGGGTCAGGAACTCCCCGTGCAGCCAGATGTTGACAACCCGGTGGCCGGTCGCACCCTCGCTTTGGGCAATCTCGTCCTCGTGGTGGGGAAACTTCAGGTCGATACCCCCCGTGTGGATATCGAATCGGTCGCCAAGGTATTTCATGCTCATGGCCGAGCATTCGATGTGCCAGCCGGGGAACCCCTCGCCCCACTGCGATGGCCAATGCATCAGGCGCCCCGGCTCAGCTCGCTTCCATAGGGCGAAATCGGCCGGATGGCGCTTGTCGGTCTCGACTTCGACCCGGGTACCGGCTCGCGTCTGGTTCACCCGCTGGCCCGACAGCCGCCCGTAGGCGGGGAAGGAGCTGACGTCGAAATAGACGGTTCCGTCAACCTCGTAGGCCAGGCCCTTGTCGACAAGTGTCTCGATCAGGGCCAACATTTCCCCAATGTGGTCTGTCGCTTTGGGAAGGACGTCGGGCTCAACGATGTTGATAAGTACCTCGTCCTCGAGCCAGGCCCGGGTGTAGAACTCGGCAATCTCGAGGGGAGTCTTTCCCTCTTCGAGGGCGGCCACGATCATCCGGTCCTCGCCGCCATCGGTCTGGTCGTCGCGCATGTGGCCGACATCGGTCACATTCTTGACGTAGGTCACCTCGTAGCCGAGGTAGGCCAGGGTCCGGCGCAACAGGTCGCCGAACAGGTACGTCCGCAGGTTGCCAATGTGCGCGTAGCGGTAGACCGTGCTGCCGCAGGTGTAGATCGTCACCCGGCCGGGAGTGATCGGCTCCAGGGTCTGGAGCGAGCGGGAGAGCGAGTTGTGGAGGCGGACCGGGGTGGGGGACATGGTCTGGCAAGTCTACCGGGCACGAGTCGGCGGCTACCATGGATGGACCGATGCCTGAGCGCGACGCATCCACGACCTACCCGCTGACCCTGGGCCACGAACCGAGGTTCTGCCCCGGTTGCGGGCTGCCGGTGCGCGAAGAGGTGCTCGAGGCCGATCATCGGCCTCGGCTGGTCTGCCCGCAGGGACACGTGACCTGGCGGAATCCGCGGATCGTGGTGGGCACGCTGCCGGTGCGTGACGGACAGGTGTTCCTGGCGCGGCGCGGGATCGAGCCCGCTGCCGGACTGTGGAGCTACCCCGGCGGGTTCCTCGAAGTGGGGGAATCCGCCCAAGAGGGTGCGCGCCGCGAGACCGAGGAAGAGACCCAGTTACTGGTCGAGATCGGGCGGCTCATCGGGGTGTACTCGCGGCCACACGCAGCCGTGGTCACCCTGATCTACGAGGCACAGGTCGTCGGCGGGGAGGCGCTACCCGGGGTCGAAAGCCTCGAGGTCGCCGGTTTCGCCGCGGACGCCATCCCCTGGGACGAGCTGGCCTTCAGCACGGCCGAGAGCGCCCTGCGCGACTGGGTC
>JAHFBB010000081.1 GCA_023250255.1 Chloroflexota bacterium
CGATCTGCATGTGTCGGAAGACCAGCAGTCGATCCAGGCCGAAGGTATCGCTCAACTCGAGGAGAGCGGAAACCTTGTCCTGCTCGGCGACGAAGTACACCAGTTGGCGGACGGTGTCGACCGTCTTCATCTCCGGTTTGACGGTCACGTGGGTCGCATCACGCTTCATGAAGCGGTCGCAGATCCGCAGGATGGCGTAGGGCATGGTGGCGCTGAACAACGCCGTCTGGCGGGTCCGCGGGCAGCGGGCCAGGATAGTCTCAACATCGACGATGAAGCCCATGTCCAGCATCCGGTCGGCCTCGTCGAGGATGACCGTGTGGACCGATCCGAGCTTCAGTTCGCCCCGCCGAATGAGGTCCAGCACTCGCCCGGGCGTGCCCACCACGACCTGCGCCCCGCGATGGAGGGCGTTGATCTGGGTGTCCATGGATGCCCCGCCGTAAATGGCCACCGGCTTCACGTTGCGAAATTGACCGATGCGCGCTATCTCTTCGGTGACCTGCTGGCACAGCTCGCGGGTGGGGGTCAGGACCAGGGCCTGGACCTCCCGAGAGGACGGGTCGATCTTCTCGATGATCGGGATGCCGAAGGCGGCCGTCTTGCCAGTGCCCGTCTGCGCCTGGCCGATGAGGTCCCCGCCTGCCCGCAAGGGCGGGATGGCCCGGGCCTGGACTTCGGTCGGGGTGGTGAATCCCATCTGCTCGATGGCCCGCGCAATGGTCACCGGCAGCTCGAGGTCGCCAAACAGGTGTTGGCGGGCAGCCGCAAGCACGGCATCGGTCAGGGGAGACGCGTCGTCGAGAGCCGGATCGATCACCGCCGGTTGGCGGGAGCGGCGCGCGGAGCGCGGAGGAGAGGAAGGCATTGTGTGCCCGGCGATGGTACCACGGCCCGCCGCGGGCTTGACCATGGACGGTGCTGGACTGATACTCGGTATCAGATGAGTCCATTCTTGGTCGTCATTTCGCTCGGCGCCGTCGTGTCCGCCTGGAGTGGCGGCCTGCTCGCGCTGCGGATGACACGCTGGGTCGCGTACGTCATCGCGGTCGGCGCGGGCATCCGGATCGGTGCCGCCTTCTTCGACCTGCTTCCCGAAGCGCTCGAACTGATGAATGGGCAGGCGGAACTGGCCATGCTCGGCGCGGCGTTCGGGTTCCTGGCTTTCTACGTGATCGAGAAACTGACTCTGCTGCACGTTGGTCACGAGACCGCTGCCGAACTCGACCACGAAGACGCTGCCCATCGCCACGTGGGCATGACCGGGGCGAGCGCCATGGGCGCCCATAGCCTGCTGGACGGGATAGCGGTGGCGGCCGCGGTCCAGGCCGGGGGAGGCCTGGGGGTGGTGGTGGCCATCGTGGTCATCGTCCACCGATTCAGCGACGGAATCGGCATCGTCAGCCTGCTGCTCGCGAACCACGTGCCCCGCCAGGTGGCGAATCGCTGGGTGGCTGTGGTGGCGTTGGCTCCCGTGCTCGGGGTGATTGTCGCATCGCTGTTTGTGATCCCCGATGAGGCACTTGGCCTGATGCTGGCCACCTTTGCCGGCTTCTTCCTATACGTGGGCGCCGCCGAACTGCTGCCCGAGGCGCATCGGTCCGACCGATCACGCTGGGTGGTGCTCGCTACCCTGGCCGGGGCCGTGGGGATCGTGGCCCTCTCGCGCGGCCTGGGGGTGGCGCTCTGACCGGCGCCGCGGTGCCGGCGACCCGACTTCGTGACGCCGGCCAGCGGGTCACCGGCCAACGTCTGGCCGTGGCCATCGCGCTGGCATCCGCGCGCCGACAGGTCACGGCGCAGCAACTCTGGGAACGGATGCGGGTCCGCCATCCGGGCCTGGGGCGGGCGACGGTGTTCCGGGCGCTGGAGGCGCTGACCGCGGCCGGCCTGGCGCGCCGTCTGGAGCGGGACGGGCATGTCTACGCCTATGTCGCCTGCCGACCCACGCACCACCACCATCTCGCCTGCCGGTCCTGCGGGCGGGTGGAGGAGATCGGTGAGGAGATGGTCACGACCATCTCGGATCGAGTGCGCGAAGAACTCGGCTTCCAGATCGATGACGCCCGAGTCGACTTCTACGGTCTCTGCCGCCGATGCGCGGCCGGTGTGCTGAGCGGCTCCGCCTAGCGGCTGCCAACCCCGACCGGAATGGCCACCGTGTCGAGCTCGATTTCCTGGTCTGCCTCGCGGTCGGCGGCGCTCACGCGCTCGAGTTCACGTTCCGCCGCGGCGCGAGCCGCCGGTCGACGCTTGCGGCGCCCATAGCCGGCGGCGTGCGACAGGCGCCACGCCCAGGCATCGGCCAGCATCTGTTCCAGCGTCGAGTGGCGCGGCGACCAGCCGAGGTCGCGCCGGGCGCGACGCGATGAGGCGACCAGCCGGGGAGGATCACCGGCGCGACGCTTGACGACGCGGGCGGGAATGGCGCGACCGGTCACCTTGCGGGCCGCCTCGATAACCTCTCGAACGCTGAAACCGGCCGCCGAACCGAGGTTGTAGACCTCGAAACTCGGATCCGCCTCGCCGGTCGCCTCGAGTGCCAGCAGGTGTGCGGCGGCCAGGTCTCGGACGTGGATGAAGTCGCGAATGCACGTCCCATCGGGAGTGTTGTAGTCCTGGCCAAAGATCTGGACATGGGTCTGCTCACCGGCGGCCACCCGCAGCACGATCGGGATGAGGTGGGTCTCCGGGTCGTGGTCCTCGCCGTTGCGCTCGGTGGCCCCGGCACAATTGAAATAGCGCAGGCTGATCGCCCGGAAGCCATGGGCGGCGGCAAACCAGCGCATGGCTCCCTCGAAGGCGAGCTTGCTCTCGCCGTAGGGGTTGATGGGTTGTGTCCTGTCGGCCTCGGCAATGGGCACCCGCTTTGGTTCCCCATAGACCGCGGCCGTCGAACTGAACACGATCCGGGTGACCCGGGTGGCGCGCATGGCCTCGAGCAGGGCTATCCCGGCCGCCACGTTGTGTCGGTAGTACAGGCCCGGGTCGGTCATGGATTCGCTCACCAGCGATTTCGCGGCGCAGTGCAGGACCGCCTCGATCCGGTGCTCGCGCATGACGCGCTCCAGTCGGGCTCGATCGTGCATGCCGCCGACCACCAGCCGGGCTCCGCGCACCACCGAATCGCGGTGGCCGGTCGAGAGGTTGTCGTAGACGGTCACCGTATGACCGGCTTCGATGAAGGTCTCGACGCTCGTCGATCCCACATAGCCCGCTCCGCCAACGACCAGGATTCTCATCCGGCGACCGCCAATGGGCGCGGAGCAATCTCGTCGAGCAGGTCCGCGTCAAACACGCCACCGACCACGGCGGCCCCGCCGGCTCGAGCGGCGGACATTGCGGCGGTATTCAGCGAGCCGAACACGACCTCGACCTCGAGACGATGACCGAGGGCGGCGCGCACCTGGCCAATCCGGCTCAGGTCGACATCGGTGGCGGCGTCTTCAATCCGAATCACCATTCGGTCCGCGGCGCATTGGTCGGCGATCAGGCAGGCGCGCCAGACGGCCGCCTCCGGCAATCGAGCCGGTAATGCGATCGCCGCCCGTGCGAGGGCGGAATGGGCGAGATCGACCACACCAGTCAGCTCGTCCAGGACACCGGACTCATCGCCGGACAGGAGCATCCCACCGTTGATGCCCACCTCGATGTCGCGGGCTCCCTGCTCGAGCGATCGGGAGGCCGCCTCGGCCTTGCTGGAACCGAGCGACCCATCGGCTCCGACGACAACGCCCAGGCGCACCGAGCTGTGGGCCAGCATCCGGGCCGCGGGCCGCACCAGCCAGGGATTGACCGTGAGCGAGGCAACGCCATATGCCAGGGTCAGCGCCGCACCTGACTCAAGGTCGAGCAGCGATGACAACGGTGCCGTCAGACGATGATCGAGCCGAACGGCTCGTGGGGCACTGTCGGTCATTCGGGGGTGGGCTTCCTCCGATCGTTCCGGACCGCGGATTGTAGCAGTGGAATCAGTGATTTCCGGAGGTGGGGCCTGGTTCGGACCGCTGCGCGGCGTCACCGCCCAGCCACTTCCGTGCCTCGGTCAGCAGGTGATCCCGAGTATTGAGCGATGGATCGTCGGTGACCGTCTCGAGCAGATGGGCGAGTGCCCGACCGATGCGCGGGCCGGGTGTCATCCCACATTCGGCCATCAGCTCGTTCCCGTCGATGGCCAGATCGGTCACTGCCAGCGCGGCGTTCTGACGCACGAGTGCCAGCCGCCGACTCAGCTCGTCCGCCGCGGCGTCGCGCGTTTCCGGTCCCGCCGAGGCGGCCGTATCGGCTCGCCGGAGAGCCAGCAGATCATCAACCTGGTCGGCACCCACCCGGCGTAGGAAGCGCCGGACGGCGGCATCGGTCCAGTCGGAGGAATAGAGCACCATGTGATGGCGGATGAGGTGGGCGACCCGCTCGACAGTCGCCCCCGGGAAGGCCAGCTGACGAAGGCGTGCCTCCGCCAGGGTGGCCCCCACCCCCTCATGACCGATGAAATGACCATCTGCCGCGGTTGGCGCCTTGCCGATGTCGTGGAGCAGTCCGGCCAGGCGGAGAACGGGGTCGGACGCGGGGAGGGCGTCGGCCGTTCGCAGCGAATGATCGAAGGCATCCCCGCCCAGGAGCTTGCCCTGCTCGACGCCACGCAGCGCGGCCAGTTCGGGCAGAACCACTGGCAGGAGGGTGAGATCTTCGAGCAGACCTATCGCCCGCGAGGGAACCGGCGCACGGAGCATTCGGACGAGCTCGTCGCGAACCCGCTCCCCCGACAGCCGGCCGGCGTTCGCCGCATGACGTCGGACGGCGGCTGCCGTCGCCGGTTCGATGGTCAGGTCGAGCGTGGCGGCGAAGCGGGCGGCCCGCAGCAGTCGGAGCGCATCCTCGCCGAGCCGCTCGTCGGGATCGCCCACCGCGCGCAGGACCCGCGCTGCCAGGTCGGCCTGGCCACCGTGGGGGTCAAGCAGCGGTCCGGGGGGTACCCAGGCCATGGCATTGATCGTGAAGTCACGTCGATCCAGATCATCGGTCAGGCTCGCTCCCCAGCGGACGTCGCCAGGGTGGCGGGCGTCGCGATAGGCGGACTCGGAGCGGAAGGTGGTGACCTCCACCAGGCCGTCATCGGTCTGGACGGTGACCGTGCCAAACCGGTTTTCCCAGGTTGACCCGGGGAACAAGGCAACGACCTGTTCTGGCGGCGCAGATGTCGCCACGTCCCAGTCATCGGGCACGGACCCCGAGACCA
>JAHFBB010000082.1 GCA_023250255.1 Chloroflexota bacterium
GGCGGAGGGGGTGGGATTCGAACCCACGGAGGCTTGCACCTCAGCGGTTTTCAAGACCGCCGCATTCGTCCACTCTGCCACCCCTCCGGTCTCCACTGATATCGTACGCGGACTCTCCCCCACGGTAACCAACAGACCGATGTCCCCGTCCGACCCATCTGCCAATCCCATTGCCGAATCCCTGGTCATCCAGTTGCGCGCCATGCGCGATGCCGAGCGGCGGATCTTCGGCGCCCTCGACCCGGTGGTCCGCGATGCCCCGATCCGGCCGAACGACTGGTCTGCGAAGGATCACCAGGCACACCTGACCGCCTGGAAGGGGCGGCAGGCCGCGCGGATTCATGCCGTCCGCCTGGACGAACCCTACCCGGACGATGCCCGCGAGGAGGACGAGGAAAACGCTGAGCTCCAGGCCATTACCGCCGCCTGGTCCTGGGATGCGGTGGTGGCCCAGGCCGACGAGGTGAGTGAGGCGCTCGTCGTCGAAGTTCTCGCGACCGGTGACGAGGTGCTGCTCGGATCCAATCGGCTCATCGGTGGCATATTCGGCAATGGGCCGTTCCATGCCGCGACCCACTTCGGCTGGCTGGTGAATGACGGCATCGGTATGGATGCCTCGGCGGTCGAGGCCTACCTGGACGAGGAGGAGCAACTGCTGGGTGGCGCGACGCTGCCGGATGCCGACCGCGGGGCAGGCCTCTACAACCTGGCCTGCGCCCACGCCATCGCTGGACGGCTGGCGCGGGCGCGCGAACCCCTGCGCGAGGCGTTCCGCCTGCGCCCCGACCTGGCGGAGTACGCCACCGAAGATCCGGACCTCATCACGTTGCGCGGAGAGCTGTCGGAGTTGGCCGCTACCGACTAGCCGTGCCCTGGATGATGGCCGGCAACCAGCGCATGACCCTGGCCGCGTGCCAGGAGCCAGCGATTCACCGGAAACGCGACCACCCAGGCAATCGCCAGACTTGCAGCCAGGCTGCCCCAGAACAGGATGTCGGAAAGCCCGGCAGCCATCGCTCCGGGAATCAGCAGGATGACCGCGTTGTCGACCGTCTCCATGACCAGGATCGACAGCGTGTCGGCCGCCAGCGCAATCCGCATGGCCCGCCGTCCGCTCACGCCGGCCGCGGTCAGCGACCGGATGGTCAAGGCATACGCAAAGGCAAACGCAAGCGCGACCGACAGACCGACCGAGGCCGCGTTACCCAACCCCCACCAGGTCGCGAGGACCATGCCGCTGACTTCGCCCGCCGCGCATCCGGTCAGGCAGTGATTGGTGGCCGATATGGCCATCCGATTCAGGCTCGCCGCGGCAGCCACGGTAGTCAGTGGCAGGTCGCGGAGCCTGAGTCGGTAAAGGTGCCCGTCGCCCGGACGAAGTTCCAGTCGTAGCTGCCGTTATGCAGGGTCAGCGACAGGATCCCGAAGCTGGTCGCGTCGTGGACCTGGCTGTTGGCGATGGCCGTGCTGAAGCCATAGTGGTTCTTACCGCCGGTGCCGACCACGAATTCGCGGACACCGGTGGCACTGGCGGTCCCGGTCGAGGTCTGCGGCGCAAAGCGCTCGTAGTTGTGCTCGTGCCCGGTCAGGACGAGTTCGGCCCCGTACTGGTCCAATGCCGCCCACAGCGCCTGGGTGGCGCTGCTGCTGCCGTGCGACGACCCTGAACTGAAGCGGGGGTGGTGCCAGTAGGCGAGGGTGCAGGCCGTGCTGGCATGGGCTGCCAGGTCCGCTCGCAGCCAGACCTCCTGGGCTGATCCGGCCGCGCAGGCCACGAACGAGCAATTCGAGTTGAGCGCGATCAGGTGCCAGGAGCCGATGTCATAGCTGTAGTAACCGGTGGCAGGGTTTCCAGCCGAGGATCCGAAGTAGGAGTAGTAGCCCGCCGCTCCGGCCGTGTTGTATTCATGGTTCCCGGGGGCGGGATGGGTGGTCGCCAGGAATCGACCCCACGATGGGCCGTAGACCGCGTTGTAATCCGCCGTGGTGCCGTTCTCGTACTGGTTGTCCCCGAGCAGCAGGACGCCCGCGTAGTTCTGGCCGAACACCAGGTTCGAAGTCGCCATCTGCTGGCAATAGGCCAGGTTCCCGCCGGCAACGTTGGCATCGGTGGGGCTGCAGGCGATGTCACCGGCAGCCGCGATGGTCGGGTCGGCAACCAGGGCGTCGTCGTTGACGATGGTCCCGACGCCGGTCGCATCGGCAAGCGTGGCCCCGATGGCGCCGGAGAGACGCACCTGGAAGGTCTCGTCTGATTCGACGGTCGTGTCACCGGCGACCTGGACGGTCACCGTGCGTGACTTAGCGGACTTGGTGAACGAGAGGATCCCGCTGGCGGAGGTGTAGTCGCTGCCGGCGGCGGCGGTCCCATTGGCGGTTGCAAACGTCACGGTCACCGACCCGCGGATCGATCCGGCGGCCGAGACGGTGAACACGAAGGCGGTACTGCCGGCGTTGCCCTCGGCGGCGCGAACGTCGGTGATCGCCAACGTGGGTAGCGGCGGCGCGGCGCTGACGGCGGTGGCGACCACTCCAATGAGGAGGGCCACGACCGCGACCGCGACCAGTGGGCGACGGCTAGGAGATCGCATCAGAGCCGAAGTATGGACGGAGAGCGACCGGGATGGCGACCGTACCATCGGCCTGCAGGTGGTGTTCCAGGAGGGCGGCAATCGTCCGCGGAAGGGCGACCCCCGAGCCATTGAGGGTGTGGACCAGTTCCGGGCGGGCATCGGCGGCTGATCGGTAACGAACGTTCATCCGACGCGCCTGGAAGTCGGTGTAGTTCGAGCAGGAGCTGATCTCGAGCCATTTCCCCACGCCAGGTGAGAAGGCCTCGATGTCGTAGCCACGAGCCTGCGCGAAGCCGACGTCGGCGGTGCAGCGCTCGATGGTGCGGTGCGGCAATTCGAGTGCCGTGAGTACGCGCTCGCCGTCCGCGGTGAGCGACTCCAGTTCCGCGGCGCTGGTCTCTGGATGGACGAACTTCACCAACTCCACCTTGTCGAACTGGTGAACGCGGAGTAGGCCGCGGGTGTCCTTGCCGGCGGCCCCGGCCTCCCGACGGAAGCACGGGGTGTAGGCGGCGTAGCGGATGGGCAGAGCATTCAGGGCAAGGATCTCGTCGCGGTGAATGTTCGTCACCGGCACCTCGGCGGTCGGGGCCAGGTACAGCCCATCGCGCTCGACGGCATACATCTGCGCTTCCTTGTCGGGAATCTGGCCGGTGCCCCGCGCCGAGGCCTCGTTCACCAGGACCGGCGGCCAGACCTCGGAGTAGCCGGCCTGGGTGGCCATGTCGAGGAACAGACCGATGAGGGCGCGGACGAGCCGCGCCCCCGCCCCGGTGTACAGCACGAAGCCCGAGCCGCTGATCTTGGCGCCGCGCTCGAGATCGAACAGGCCGAGCCGCTCCCCGATCTCCCAATGCGGTGGCGTGCTGCCGGCACCGAGCGGTGTGCCCCGACTGCGGATGACCGGGTTGTCATTCGGCCCGTTGCCGTCGGGGACGGCCGAGTCGGGCAGGTTCGGGATGAGCAATAGGTCGGTGGCGATGGCCGCCTCGAGTTCGGCCAGCTCGGCATCGGCGGCGGCAATCGTCTCGCCGAGACCGGCGAGGGAGGCCTTGCGTGCGTCCGCCCCCGCCGCGTCACCGGCCCGCAGCAGGTCCCCGACCTCCTTGCTGCCGGAGTTGCGTTCGTGCTTGGCGGCGTCCGCCCGGGCGAGAACCTCGCGTCGTCGACCGTCCGCGACCAGGATGCGATCCACCGCCTCCGGCCCCTCACCCTTGCGGGCGATGGCCGCCTTGACGGCCTGCGGGTCGTCGCGGATGAGTTGGATGCTGATCACGCGGTGGGGCTCCCTGCTGCCTCCCGGAGGCGACCGATTACGAATGCGGGATCCAGCGAGGCCAGCAGCCAGCCGGCGCGCGGCCCGGAGGTCCGTCCGAGGAACGCAGCATAGAGGGCGGCAAACACCGATCCGGCCGGGATGGCGCGCTCGGTGGCGGTGTTGAAGATGGCCTCCTGGACCTGGTCCCCGGTCCACGGTGCTGCCACTGCGGCCAGCCGGTTGGCGATGTCTTCGAGCAGGGCCCGCATGGCCGGATCGTCATTCGGCGATGCGGCATCCTCGCGCACGGCGATCCGGGCGGCATCGGGGGCGTAGGTCGCCAGCCAGGCCCGCGCGGCGGCAATCCGACCGTCGAGAGTGGCTACTTCCGCCGGAGTCAGCGCCGAGCCTTTCTCGGCGGCCGCCCGTTCCGCGACGTTCACGCCGGGGATCTGCACCAGCAGGGCAAGGTGGCCGAAGGCCGGGCGGAAGGTGGCCGCGGCCGCGGCGGGGTCCATGCCCGCATCCGGCAGGGAAGCGGCGAAAATGCGATCCGCGTGTGCGGGGAGTTCACCGCGGACCGGACGTCCGGCCGTGGCCGCCGCCAATCGGTCGGACTCGTCGAACAGGCGCGGGATCGCATCGGTCTGGTCAGGGTTGAACTCGATAGCCTGCTGCGGGCGATGGCGCACCAGGAGCAGCCGGA
The DNA here is from genome assembly GCA_023250255.1 of Chloroflexota bacterium. Lineage (GTDB taxonomy): Bacteria > Chloroflexota > Limnocylindria > QHBO01 > QHBO01 > JAHFBB01. The sequence continues at coordinate 4,538 of JAHFBB010000082.1, forward strand.
TCTGTTCGGGGGGCACGACCGCGGCAATCTCGTGGGCGGCTGCACCCTGCGCCCGCGAGGTGCTCATCTTCTTCCCGCCGACGTTGATGAACTCGTGAGGAATGTTCAGCGGCGGTTCGCGATGGAAGACCTCGCGGGCAATGGCATCTGATCGGTCCCGGGAACCACCGGCCGTGGCGAGGTCCTTGCCGCAGCCTTCGATGGTCACCCCGAAATGGCTCCACTTGGCCGCCCAGTCGACGTTGAACGGCAACTTGGCCAGGCCGCCAAAGGGCGCCACGCGCCCGCTGGCACCGCAGCCCGTCGCCCAGGCGACCATGTCCGGCTGGCACGCATAGGCCACCGTCTCCCCGTCCCAGTCGGTGGCGTGGGTGGTGCCGATCCGGCCGCACGTCTGGCAGATGACCGAGATCGGCAGCCAGTCAGCCGTCTTCTCGACTTTGCTGACCCGGAGGTAGATCGCACGGACCGTCGTGGCGGCGTCGAGCGCGGTCCGGATGAACGAATCCATGGTGCCGGCTCGGTACAGCTCGCTCATCCAGTACAGCTCCGGGTCGAGGCCCAGCGGCTTGAAGGTCGAGAGGAACAGTTCGCCCACGAAGTGGCGGGCGTAGTTGGCCGCGGCGGAGCCGGCCGGTGCCGGAACCTCGGACAGCGGGACGCCCATGTATCGGTCCACCGCGTCC
>JAHFBB010000083.1 GCA_023250255.1 Chloroflexota bacterium
CCGGCCACTGGGAGGGTCAGCGGGCCACGGTGCGCTCCCTGTTTGCGACGTCAGTGCCGACCTGGGCCGCTCCCCGGGCAGCCGCCGCCGAGGCGGAGTCGGTGGCGCGCATGCGTCGGCGCCAGAAGGCCCGGGGGACTCGCCCAACGGTCGCGGAACCCGAGCCGGAGCCCGCAACCTTCCTCGACAGTGGCTGGGCCGCCGTGCTGGTCGGAGTTGGCGCGATCATCTTCCTGGCCGTGGCGATCGTCGCCGGTAAGCTCGTCTAGGGGCCCCGCGCCGAACCGCGAAATGACCGATTGGTTGGAACCGGTGTCATGACGGTCGCGCCAGTTCAGGCCACGCGGGCACAGATCCTCGCCTTCCGACGCCGCGCGGGAGCGCTCGACGAACGCCTCCCGGCCGGCCGCGAAGGACTCGAGCGAGCAGCCTGGGTAGGTCTGCAGGACAGCATGCCCCGCGCCGCCCTCCTCTCGATTCACGCGCGCGTCGAGGACACCCATTCCTCGAGTTGGGAGGATCCGGCGCTGGTGCAGCTGTGGGGCCCGCGGTATGCGGCCTACGTCGTGGCCGCGCGCGACCTGGCGCTCTTTTCGCTGGGACTGTTCCCGGACGACCTCAAGAGCCAGCGGAGGTCTCAGGACCTGGCAGTGCGACTCCGCACGCTCCTGGGCGACGCGCGGATGCCATATGGCGAAGCGGGTCGAGCGCTGGGGATGCACGGAAACCGACTGCGCTACGCCGCCGCCACCGGCACCGTTCTCATCCGCTGGGACGGTGCCCATCAACCGACGATCTGGACCATTCCACCACCCGAGGCCGACCCCGCCGAAATGCGCCTTGCACTCGCGCGGCGGTACCTCCAGGTGATGGGCCCCACCAGTTCGCAGTCCTTTGGCCGATGGGCCGGGGTCGGACCGCGAGTGGGCGCCGCCGTCTTTGACGCCCTGGGCTCGGAATTTACCGCGGTGAGTACGCCCATTGGCCATGCCTGGATCCTCACCCCCGACGAACCTGCGCTGCGCGCGGCCGCGGGGTCCGCCGCGCCGGCCAGGCTCCTCCCGAGCGGCGACGCCTACTACCTCCTGCAGGGAGCCGACCGCGAGCTCCTGGTCCCCGACGCCGAACAGCGCGCCGCGCTCTGGACTTCGCGGGTCTGGCCAGGTGCCCTACTGGTCGACGGGGAGATCGTCGGCACCTGGCGCCGGGCGAGCGAGGTGGTCACCATCCAGGCGTGGCGGCGGCTCGGGAGCGACGAGATTGACGCCGTTGAAGCAGAGGCCGCCGGCCTCCCCCTGCCTGACCTCACACGGGCGATCGTCGTCCGATGGGACGGCTGACTACCTCTCGCTCAGCCAGCGCGACGGCGGATGGCGAAGCCCAGCAGTGTGGCTGACAGGAACACGACGAAACCGATGATGGCCAGCGTCGGCCACAGGATGGGGTAACCGGATTCGGCAACGCTCGGGTCGTCCACGGCCCCATCGAGACCTCCGGCCTCTCCACCGCGATCGCCTGGCGAGGCGGTGTCAACCGTGGGCACTCCCGGCGCGGCCAGGTCCTGGCTGGCGGCGACCTCGGTGATTTCGTTGTCCATGCCGGCGGAGGAACCGGTCAGCGCTCCCTGCTGAAGCAGGGTCCCGGCACCGCCGACCAGGGCCAGCGCGAAACCCGCCACGGCAAGCGGCGCGAGGACCCGACGCCAACCGGGCAATCCGGCCCGTGCCTTCGGATCCGGAACAGCTGGCAGGAGGCGAAGGGGCCGCGGCGGGGCCACATCGGGCAGCGACGCCAGGGCGGCGCGCAGGGCGCGCATGTCGGCGACATCGGCCGCGCAGCGAGCGCAATCGGTCAGGTGATCGGAAGCCTCTCGGTCCGGCACGACCGCACGGTCGGCCAGCGAGGCAAGGATTTCGGGGTCGAGATGGGATTCAGTCATTACATCGGTCCAGACGCGTTCATGAGCCGATGAGTTCCCGGTAATCAGCCAGTAATTCGCGCAGGCGCAGCCGCCCTCGGTGAATCCGCGATTTCACCGTTCCCAGGGCCGATGAGGTGGCTGCTGCCACCTCGTGGTAGTCCATGCCGTACACGTCGCACAGTACGATCGCTGTGCGCTGGTCCTCCGGCAGCAAGCGCAACGCCTGGTCAAGGGCCTGGTGGAGCTCGGAGCGGCCGACCTCCGCCTGTGGGTCCAGCGCCCCGAGATCGGTGATCTCGCCCTCGCCTTCCGCGGGATCGGGCAGGGCCGTGGTCGGACGGCGCTGGGCCCGGCGGAGGATGTCATACGACGCGTTGGCGGTAATCCGCAGCAGCCATGATCGGAAGATGCCGCCGCGGTAGGCGGCGATGTGGTCGTAAGCGTGGATGAATGCGTCCTGGGTGGCGTCTGCGGCGAGGTCCGGATCCCCGATCAACCGCCAGGCAAGGCCGTAGCATGCGGATTGGTAGTGCTCCATGAGCCGGGCGAACGCCGACCGGTCGCCGCCCATGGCAGCCTTGACCACCGCCGCTTCATCGGGCAGCGGCCCGGTGCGGGTGCCCTGGGGCCGAGACTCGCTGTGGTCCATCCACTTCCTATAATCACACCCCTTCCGGCCGGGGTGGCGGAACTGGCAGACGCGTCGGTCTCAAACACCGATGAGTGCAAGCTCATGTGGGTTCAAATCCCACCCCCGGCACCACATCCGCTACCCTGTCGATCGATGACCACCTCGGCCGCGAGCAACGCAAATCCCGGACGACTCGGCCTGTTGCTGGCAGCGGCGATGTTCGTCCTGGTCGTCGATACCTCGCTCATGAACGTGTCGATCTCGGCGGTCGTGGACGACCTCGGGGCGACGGTCAGCGGGGTGCAGAGCGCGATCGCCCTGGAAGCGCTGGTGTCGGCGGCGTTCATCCTGATCAGCAGCAAGGTCGGCGACCTCATCGGTCGGAAGCTGGCCTACGTCCTGGGCCTGCTGGGCTACGCAATCGGTGCGACCGCCATGGTCTTCGCCGACAGTCTGCTGCCGGTCATCATCTTCTGGGCGATCTTCGGCGGAATCGGTGCCTCGCTCCTCCTGCCAGCGATGCAGGCACTCATTCACGGCAATTTTGAGGGCGCCGCCCAGCGGCGGGTCTATGCCCTGGTCGGTGCATCGGCGGCGGTGGCTGCCGCGGTCGGTCCGCTGCTCGGTGGCATCGTCACGACCTTCCTGTCGTGGCGGGTCGGATTCGCGTTCGAGGTGGTCATCATTGCTGTCGTCCTTTCGGGCATCGGCCTCGTCAAGGACGTGAAGTACACCGGGGAGCGGAAGATCGACGTCGTCGGAGCCGCCCTGTCGGTGGTCGGGATGGGCGGAGTGGTGCTGGGCATCCTCGTCTGGCAGGAGGGCGGCTCGTACGTCGGGCTGATCATTGCCATTGGCGCAGCGGCATTGGCGCTGTTCGCGTGGTGGCTCGTGCGCCAGAAGCGGGCCAACCAGACGGTCCTCATCGACCCGGACCTGTTCCGTTCGAAAGGTTTCCGGCTCGGGATCTCCGGCCAGATGGCGCAGCAGATCGCCCTGGGCGGGGTGATGATCACCATGCCGATCTTTCTGCAGATGGTGCTCGAGTACAACGCACTGCAGTCAGGCCTGATCATGACCCCGCTGTCGCTCAGCATGTTCGTGGTCGCAGTGCTCATCGGCCGGCGTGCCGGCAACCTGCGCCCCAGCGTGATCATCCGATTTGGGTTCCTGCTGCTCCTGATCGGCGTCTTCGGCATCCTGCCGCTCGTTCCCCGCATTGATCCCGATACCGGCTGGTGGCTGGCGCTGCCTCTCATCGTCGCCGGCTGCGGCCTTGGCCTGCTTGTGTCGCAGTTGAACAACTACACCCTGGCGCCCATCGCCGAGGAGCGGATCAGCGAGGCGGCCGGGGTCAACTCTGCCGGCGGGTCGTTCGGGTTGTCGTTCGGGCTCGCAATGGCCGGCGGGATCATGCTCGCCACGCTGGCACTGACTTTCGGCAACCTGACCCAGGCGAGCACCGTCCTGCCGCCCGAGGATAAGGAGACCGTGGCCAGCGCGCTCGAGGAGGATGCCCAGGTGATGAGCAACACCCAACTCGAAGCGCAGCTGGCCGGGCAACCGCAGGAGGTGCAGGACGAGATCATCCGGATCAACACCGAGGCCCGACCAATTGCGCTCCAGGCTGCCTTGCTGGTGCCGCTGTTGGCGGCGCTCCTCGGCTTGATCCAGTCGTTCCGGATGGTCCGCGCCGGCGACGTCAAACCGAAGGCCAACCTCGAGGCGGCCTCGCTCGGCGGCTGACAGCCCCGCTGTCGCCCATTTGCTATCCGGGGCGGCAGGCCGGGTGGTGGAATGACCGCACGATGATGAATCTCCGCCTGCATTCAGCCGAGACGTGGGTCGATTGCCGCCTGGCGCAACTCAACGGGAAGTGGATCGGCTCGGCCGACGTCGAAGGCGGACCCACCCTGGGACTCGGATACACCGCCGAAGCGGCGATGCGCATGGCCCTCCAACCGTTCTCTGGCGAGATCGACAGGCTGCTGGCCAGCGGTGGCTTTGAAGCTCGTCACCTCACAACGCACTAGCCGGAACCCGCCACCCTCCAACCGGTAAGGTTGGGGGGTGGACATCGGCATCATCGTTCCCCAGGGCTGGACCGGCGAATACGACGGCTGGGATCCGAAAGCTGCCTGGGATCGCACAGTTGCCATTGCCCGCCAGGCTGATGAGGGCGGGTTTGAATCGGTCTGGGTGTTCGACCATTTCCAGACGGTCCCCGAACCAACCGATGAGCTCACGTTCGAATCCTTCACCACCCTGACCGCCCTGGCGACGGCCACCTCGCGCGTCCGCCTTGGCCACCTGGTCCTGTGCGCCGCCTATCGGAATCCGGCCCTCACCGCCAAGATGATCGGCACGCTCGATGTCATCAGCGGCGGCCGCATGGAACTGGGGATGGGCGCCGGCTGGAAGGAAGACGAGTGGCGGGCGTACGGCTACGGATTCCCCGATACCCGTACGCGGCTGGCCATCCTGGCCGACCAGCTCGAGGTCGTGACCCGAATGCTGGACGGCGGCCGTGCCGACTACCTGGGTGAGCACGCGTCGGTGACCGGTGCGATCAATGTCCCCCGCGGACTCCAGTCACCGCGGATTCCGATCATCGTGGGCGGCAACGGACCGAAGGTGACCTGGCGCC
>JAHFBB010000251.1 GCA_023250255.1 Chloroflexota bacterium
GTCGCGTCAGGCCAGCCGCTATGGCCCTGGGACTCCGGCTTTGGCGTCGTCATCGATCACGGCGGCGGAGTCATGACCTGGTACTGGCACCTGACAACCCGGATCGTGGTCCGCGCCGGGCAGACCGTTCAGGCGGGGCAGCAGATCGGCTACGAAGGAACCACTGGCATGTCCACTGGCTGCCATCTCCACTTCGCGGTCAACGACCACGGCGTCTGGACGAATCCGCGCTGGTATATGCCCTAGCGTGCGACCGCGGACCAGACCGGTCCGTACAGATCGCGGACGAGATCGTCGAGCATCCGGTCAGTCGTAAATCTATCGAGGGCAGTCTGCAGGGCTGCGCCCATGATGCGGGTCCATTTCCTCCGGCTATCGGTCGATCCGAAGAAGGTCGGCACGATCTCGGTCTCGAGGAGCCGATAGAGGTCCTCGGCATCGGCATCGTCCGACCTGGCAGCCCGGGGACCAATCGCCCAACCATTCGTTTCGGCGTATCCCTCGTCCCACCAGCCGTCGAGGATGCTCAAACTGGGAACGCCATTCAACGCGGCCTTCATGCCGGAGGTGCCCGAGGCCTCCATCGGCCGGCGCGGGGTATTCAGCCAGAGGTCAACGCCCCCGACCAGGGCGGACGCCAGTTCCATGCCGTAATTGGGCAACAGGATCAGGCGACCGGAAAGGCGCGGTTCCCGGGCCGCCAGGGCGATGGTCGCCAGCATGGCCCCGCCCGCGGTGTCGGCGGGGTGCGCCCGACCGGCAACCACGATCTGGACCGGACGTTCGGGGTTGCCGAGCAGCGTTGCCAGCCGGTCGGGGTCATGCAGCATCAGTGAGGCGCGCTTGTAGCCGGCGAATCGTCGCGCAAAGCCAATGACCAGGGCATCGGGCCGGAGTTGACCGTGCAGGTCTGGATGATCGGCCAGCGTGCGCTTCTGCGCCTGGTGAGCGGTCCACAGGTTTGCCCCGTCCGCGACCGCCGCCACGGAGGGACCCTGCCAGGTCGGCCGATGAACCCCGTTGGTGATCGCCACCAACGGGCCTCCACGTATCTCGGCCCAGGTGGCACTCGCGGTCTCCGCGTGCAGCTGGCTGACGCCGTTGGCCACCACGCAATGCCGCATGGCCAGGGCGGTCAGATCGAAATGATCGACACGATCGCTCGGCCCGTGGCCTTCCTGTGCCAGTTCCTCGGGAGATAGCCCGATGGCCGCTACCAGTTCGGCGGCCTCGGTGGCTACCAAACCCAGCTCGAACGATTCATTGCCCGCCGGCACCGGCGTGTGGACGGTGAATACCGACCGGGCGCCTGCGTGGTCAAGCGCCGCCGAGGCAGAGGTGACGCCAGGTCGCGCGAGACGAGCCAGCTCGAGGAGCAGCAGTGCGGCATGTCCCTCGTTGAGGTGATACACGGCGGGGTTGATGCCCAGCGCGGTCAGGGCACGCGTGCCACCGACCCCCAGCACGATTTCCTGTCGCAGTCGGGTCCGGCGGTCGGCAACGTACAGTCGGTCGGTGATCCGGCGGTCGTCGAGGCGGTTGTCCGCCAGGTCGGTCTCGAGCAGGATCAGCGGAACGCGCCCGATCAGAGCGATCCAGACCGCCGCGCTCACCTGCCGGTCGGCAATCGGTACGGTGACATTCAGGGGCAGTCCATCTGCTGCCGCAGCACGCCCGACAGGCATCGATTCGGGCGGTCTTCTCCGCCAATGCTCGAGTTGGCGCCCATCCGGATCCAGGGATTGCTCGAAGCCACCTTCGCGGTACAGCAGTCCGACGGCCACCAGGTCCAGGCCTCGATCCGAAGCGGCCTTGCAGGTGTCCCCGGCCAGGATGCCCAGGCCACCGGCATACAACGGAATCGACTCGTGGAGGCCGTACTCGGCGCAGAAGTAGGCGATGGGTCCGGGCTGGGAGCGGCCAGCGGCGCCAGCCGCTGCCAGGTAGGCGTGCAGCCGGTCCAGTTCGCGGACCAACACCTGGCGGAACTCGGCGTCGGCTTGCAGGTCCGTCCAGCGC
>JAHFBB010000084.1 GCA_023250255.1 Chloroflexota bacterium
GTTCGTGGCGGCCATCCAGTGGAACGGCTCGTTCGAGCGCCAGGCGTACACCACCGCGGCTCAGCAGGTCCTGGCGGCACAGGTCATCCGTCTCGAGAACGAGCAGGCATCGCTCCTGGCGCAGCTCGAGGCCACCCAGGCCGAAATCCAGGCGTTCGAGACCGAGAACAGCGGGTCGGCGACGGCACAGGCAGCGGTCAACGCGGCCCTCGCCGAAACCCGGGCGGCCGCCGGCCTGGCCGACCTCACCGGGCCCGGCGTGATCATCGAGATCGCCGATTCGCAGCGCGTTGTGCCGCCGGGCGACAGCGCGGTGAACTACCTCGTTCTGGCGGACGATCTCCGCGACTTGGTGAACGCGCTCTGGCATTCAGGGGCCGAGGGGATCGCGATCAACGGTGAACGGCTGGTGCCCACCAGTTCGATCTACGGGGTGGGCTCATCGGTCCTGGTGAACACCGCGTTCCTGTCGCCGCCATTCCGGATCGAGGCCATTGGCGCCGACGGGCTGGACGCCGCCTTCCAGGCGGACCCGGCGTTCGTTGGGCGGGTGGGTCAGCGGATATCGGTCTATGGACTCGAATTTGCCGTTGAAGCCAGCCCCGAGCTGGTGCTGCCGGCGTTCATCGGTTCCACCAGCCTGCGCTGGGCGGTTCCGAGCGGACCGCTGCCGTAGATGAGGCATCGCGCTTCGCAACTGACCCTGGCGGCGGTGGCAGTGCTCATCGGCGTGCTGGTGGTGGGCCAGATCCGCTCGCAGGATCGTCCGGCCGAGGTTGGCAGCCTCTCACCCCAGGAGTTGTCGGCACGCATTGAGGCGCTGTCGGCGGCGAATTCGGATCTGCGCGCGGGGCTGGTTGATGCCCGGGGCCAACTGGCCGATTACCGAGACGCCGAGGCTCAGGGCCAGAGTGCGCTCGACGTGAGCCGTGAGGAACTTCGCCGCCTGCGGGCGTGGTCGGCCCTCGATCCGGTCGACGGACAGGGTATCGTCGTGCTCGTGACCGGATCGCTCGACGAGATCGCCGTGAACGACCTGATCAACGAATTGCGCAATGCCGGAGCCGAGGCACTGGCCGTTGACGGCGTCCGGATCACCGCCCATTCGGTGGCCGCCCACGGGACCACCAGCCTGGAAATCGACGGGACACCCATTGGCCGATCGTTTCGACTGACTGCCATTGGTGACCCCGATGGGCTGCTGGCGGCGCTGGAACGACCAGGCGGCCTCATCTCACAACTCCAATTGTTCGTGCAGGCCACCCTAACGGTCACCGAAGTGGATGACCTCCACCTCCCCGGTACGACCATGGATCTGACTCCGGTCATCGGGACCGCGTCATGAGTGGCGAGGTGATCGAACGCGCGCTCGATGCGGCCATGGGCGGCGGTGCGTCATACGCAGACGTGCGGACCTCCGAGAAGCGAATCGAGTCGCTGTCGGTCAAGGACGGCACCCTCCAGGGCGCCGAAAGTGATCTGACTGCCGGATTCGGTGTCCGGGTCCTGGTGGACGGCCGCTGGGGATTCGCGGCCAGCGCGAACTCTGACCCGAGCGATGCGGAGCAGGCCGCGTTGCGCGCAGTGGCCATCGCACGTGCCTCCGCCATTGGCGGCGGCTCGCCGGTCATCCTCGACGACACCCCGCCCGAGCGTGGGACCTACCAGACCCCGTTCGTCGAGGATCCATTCGCCGTCTCGTTGGACGACAAGCTCCGGCTGCTGTTCGATGTGGACGCGGAGATGGGCCGGGTGGCCGGACTCACCACCCGCCATGCGACGTATGGCGCGGTTTCTGAGCACAAGGTCTTCGCGTCCTCCGCCGGCGCCCATCTGGAGCAGGATCTGGTCGAGTGTGGGGCAGGCTTCACGGTCACCGCGGTCAACGACGACGAGGCCCAGGAGCGGACGTACCCCGCCCTGGGCGGACAGATGGTGACCGGGGGCTTCGAGGCCGTCCGGGCGCTGGACCTGGTCGTCCATGCGCAGGAAATCTCCGAACAAGCGGTGGCGCTGCTCGAAGCTCCGCAGTGCCCGTCGGGCGAGATGACCGTCATCATCGATTCATCCCAGATGGCGCTCCAGGTCCATGAATCGTGCGGCCATCCGATTGAGCTCGACCGGGTGCTAGGCATGGAGGCTTCGTTTGCGGGCACCAGCTTCCTGACCACCGACAACCTCGGCGTGCTGCAATACGGCTCATCGGTCGTGAACATCGACGCCGACGCCACCGCACCTGGTGGACTGGGCACCTTTGGCTGGGACGACGAGGGCGTTCCGGCCCAGAACGTGCCGATCGTGTCGGCCGGACGCTTCGTTGGCTACCTGACCAGCCGCGAGACCGCGCCGATCGTCGGTCGCCAATCCATGGGCAGCAGCCGCGCCGGCAGCTGGCGCCAGATTCCCCTCATCCGAATGACCAATGTCAACCTGCGCCCGGGCAGCGCGGGCAGCCTGGAGGACCTCATTGCCGATACCGATGACGGCATCCTGCTCGCGACCAATCGATCGTGGAGCATCGATGACCGCCGCCTGAACTTCCAGTTCGGCACGCAGATCGGCTGGCTGATCAAGGACGGCCGTCGCGCCGGCATGGTCCGCAATCCAACCTATACCGGCATTACTCCTCGATTCTGGGGGTCGTGCGACGCCATCTGCGGACCGTCCGAATGGACCCTGTGGGGCGTGCCCAATTGCGGCAAGGGGGAGCCGATGCAGACGGCCCACGTCGGTCACGGCGCCGCCCCGGCGCGCTTCCGCAACGTCCAGGTCGGGGTCGGGCGATGGGGCTGAACGCGGAGATCATCTTGCAGGCCGCGCTAGACCGCGTTGCCGGCGGTTGGCAAGCGGAGGCGGTATTCACCAATCACGACCTGTCACTCACCCGCTTCGCCGGCTCACGCATTCACCAGAACGTGTCCCAGACCGATGCCACCGTTCGCCTTCGTGTGGAACGCGACGGCCAGACCGGGGTGGCCAGCACGAACCGTCTCGATTCGGACGGCCTGGACGACCTGGCGCGGCGAGCCGCGGCCATTGGCCAGAAGGCTGCACCCAACCCCGACGCCGCGCCGCTAGCCGGTCCGCCGGCCGAGGCGGTCCATTCGCGGATTGGTTGGGAGGCGAGCACCGCTGCCGCCGACCCGGTACAGCGAGCCGAAGGCGCCCGTGCGGTGATCGCTGCCGGCTCGCAGCACGGTCTGGAAGTGAGTGGAGCCTTCTCGACCGAGTCCATGCACCTGGCGGTGGCCAACAGTCGGGGCCTGATGTCGTCGCACCAGGGAACCACCGCCAAGTTGCTGACGGTGATGATGGACGGCAAGGGTTCCTCGGGTTACGCCCAGGCAACCAGTCCCGACATCGACGAAATCGACGCGGCCGCGGTTGGCGCGGAGGCCGCCGAACGCGGGGCTCGGAGCGCCGGCGCCACTGACCTCGAGCCGGGCGAGTACCCGGTTGTCCTGAGCGAATACGCCATGCACGTCGTGCTCGAATACCTGGCCGAGATTGCATTCTCCGGCCTGGCGCTGCTGGAGGGGCGTTCGTGCATGCCGCTCGGCGAGCGGGTGATGGGCGACACCGTGACCATCTGGGACGATGGTCGTGATCCGAGCGGGTTGCCGGCGGCCATCGATTTCGAGGGTGTCGCCAAGCAGCGGGTGATGCTGGTGGAAGAAGGGATCGGTCGGGGCGTGGTCCATGACAGCGTCACCGCCAAACGTGCTGGCACCACCTCCACCGGCCACGGCTTGCCGGCGCCGAACATCTGGGGGCCAGTGGCCTGGAACCTGTTTATGGCACCGGGCACCACCCCCCGCAGCGAACTGGTGGCGGGCATGGAGCGCGGGGTGCTGGTCACCCGGTTCTGGTACTTGAGCGTCGTCCATTCCAAGCGCGGCCTACTGACTGGGATGACCAAGGACGGGACCTTCTGGGTCGAAAACGGACAGATCGTGCGGCCCATTCGCAACCTGCGCTGGACGCAGTCCATCCCGGAAGCCTTCAGCCGGATCAGCGCGCTGTCGAACACCTCCCAGCTCATCCTGGCCGACTACTCGGGCATCGCCGCGCGGGTGCCCGCAGCACGTATCGACAGTTGGAACTTCACGGGCGCTACCGTCGCCGAAACGGACCGATGACCATACCGGTCGTCCTCGAAATCGGCGATCACATCCAACTGCGTCGCACGCATCCCTGCGGCGGCAAGGAGTGGGAAGTCGTCCGGCTCGGCGCCGACATCGGCCTGGTCTGCCGCACCTGCGGCCATCGGATCCTCATGGATCGACTGGAAGTGGAGCGACGCTACACCGGCCATCTGCCGGCAACCTCGTGACCCACATCGAACTGGCGCCCGAACTGCAGACGGGGGACCTTCCGCCGGGAACGGGCAGCGTGTTCCGCAATCGGGGATTCGTGTTCCTGTGGAGCGCTCAACTCCTCAGCCAGCTGGCCGGCAACATGGTGCTCGCGGCACTGATGTCCACGATCATCGGCGCCACCGGCTCGAACACCCTGGTGGCCGTGCTGATTCTGACGTTCCTGGTGCCGGCCGTCCTGTTCAGCGCCCTGGCCGGGGTCTTCGTCGAACGGAGCGACGCCCGCTTGATCATGCTCGCAGCGAACCTGCTGCGGGCGGTGGGCACGGCCGCGTTCATCCTGATCGGGACTCACGTTGGCGCCATATTCGCGCTCAACCTGGCGATCTCCACCGTCACCGCCTTCTTCAACCCGGCGGAGTTGACCGCCATCCCGCGAATCGTCGCCAAGCACCACCTGATGGCAGCCAACTCGATCTTCGTGCTGACGGTCAACGCGGCCTTCGCGGTCGGCTTTGGCTTCATGGGTCCCCTCATCCTGACCACGACCTCGGCGAACGTGGTCTACGGCGTGGTGGCGGTCATGTTCGCCCTCGCTGCCGCGGCCATCATTCCGTTGCCTGCCGTCAAGCCCGCGGTCACCCCAAAGAAAGCTGATGCCGGAAAGGCGCTGACCGAGGTCTTTGCCCAGTTGAGCGAAGGCATCGCCTTCGTCCGCCGGACACCAAAGATCGCCTGGTCGCTGACCTACCAGGGAGTCGCGTCGTCCTTGATCGGTGTACTCGGCGTTCTGGGCCCCGGTTTCGCGATTTATGTGCTCGGACTGTCGGCGGG
>JAHFBB010000005.1 GCA_023250255.1 Chloroflexota bacterium
CCGCCGCGGCGCGATCGAACGATTGACACCCGCGTCGCCAGGTGCCGCCGGAGGCGCGCCTCAAGTTCGCCGATGTCCTCGTTCGCCGGCTCCCCGGCGGGCCGACCAGCCCGTCCACGTCGGCGGACGAGCTCCTCCGTCTGTCGCACGGACATTCGACGCTCGAGGACGAGCTCCAGCGCGGCCTCCTGGACCTCCGGCTGGGTGAGTGAAGCCAGGGCCCTGCCATGTCCCTCGCTGATACGACCGTCGAGCAGCGCTTGCCGGGTATGTTCCTGCAGGTCGAGCAGGCGGAGCGCGTTCGATACGGCCGCCCGCGACCGACCGACCTGGGCTGCGATCTGGTCATGGGTGAGACCGAAGGTGGTTGCCAGTTCCTCGAAGGCCCCCGCCTCCTCGAGCGGGTTCAAGTCGGCGCGCTGGAGGTTTTCGATGAGCGCCAGCTGGAGCATGTCGATCTCAGATGAACTGCGCACTACGGCAGGGACATGGCTCAGCCCCGCCATCCGCGCGGCGCGTAAGCGCCGCTCACCAGCCACCAGTTCGTAGTCACCGGCGGCGGAGGCCCGAAGGACCAGCGGCTGAATGACGCCGTGTGTTCGAATGGAGTTCGCCAGTGCATCCAGATCCCCCGGCTTGAACAGCATTCGCGGCTGATGGGGGTTGGGCACGATCCGGTCGACGGCAATCTGCTGAATGGCCGCTGCCGTAACGGCACCCGGAATGAGCGCGTCCAGGCCGCGGCCCAGACCGAAAGAGCGCTCGCTCTGGGAATCAACCACGCGCAGCCACTTCCACGGCCAGGTTGCGATAGGCGGTCGCACCGGTGGAATCCGGCGCGTACACCGCTACCGGTTGTCCGTGCGACGGGGCCTCGCTCAGGCGCACATTCCGGGGAACCACGGTCTCGAACACCGTCCCATTCAGATGTCGACGAACTTCGGCTGCCACCTGGGCGGAGAGGCGGGTACGGCCATCGAACATGGTCAAGACCACGCCTTCGATCTCCAGGCGTGGGTTCAAGGCGTTTCTGACCAGGCGGATGGTATTCACCAACTGGCTGAGACCCTCCATTGCGTAGTACTCGGTTTGGATTGGGATGAGGACTCCATCTGCAGCCGTCAGGGCATTGATCGTCAGCAGTCCGAGCGACGGCGGGCAATCGATCAGGATCCGGTCGTATTGCCCGGCCACGCCCGCCAGGCTGGCCGACAGTCGGCGCTCGCGGCCAGGCAACGGGACCAGTTCGATCTCGGCACCTGAAAGTGCCGCGACCGATGGGACGATGTCGAGGCCCGGAATCTGCGTTCCGACGGCTATGTCTTCAATTGGATGACGATCCACCAGAGCGTCGTAGATCGAAGTGCGCAGCGTCCTCCGGTCGATGCCGAGGCCGCTGGTCGCGTTCCCCTGCGGATCGAGGTCGATGATCAACGTCCGGAAACCGGCCTGCGCAAGGCATGCTCCGAGGTTGATGACGGTAGTGGTCTTGCCCACCCCGCCCTTCTGGTTCGTACAGGCCGTGACCCTGCCCACGCGTGCTCCGGAGCGAATCAGATGGGGCCTCCAAATTGTACCAGTTTGGGCTGTTGGACGGCTTAGCGACGGCTTCGTTTCACGTGAAACATTGCTGAATGTACGACGATCGTACGACATTCTGTATACTTTGCCCGCCGCGCCGAGCCAACTCTGCGAATGTCCATCATTACGCTGCTCAATCCCCTGCTGGCAGCCCTGTCCGGAATCGTGTATGCCGGACTCAGCCCACTTCCGGGTCTTTCGGTCACGCCCAATGTTCTCGTCGCGGGCGTTGTGGTGGTCGGAGCCTTCGGAGGCCTGGCGCCGGCCACCGTCTGGAGCGTGACCGGCGGGATTACCGCCAACCTGCTTATCGGAGCCCCGCTGGGGAGCTATCCCATTGGTCTCCTGCTGGCCGCGGGCATCGCGGTCGGAGGCTGCCGATTCGGGGGGGGAGCGTCACTGCCGATGATCGCCGGACTTGGAGCCGTCTCGGTGGTGGTCTTCGATCTGGTCGTTGCGGCCTTTACCTCCACCGAACTGGCAGGGGCGTTGTTGGCCGATCCATCCCTGCTGATCGCCTCTGCTGCCGTGACCTCCGTCTTGGCGGTGGTCATCGGCCTTTTCGTCCGCGCCATTCGCCGCCGGATGGCGCCGGCCGAGGGTGCGTGGCTCGATGGCTGAGGCTGGTGGAGTGCGAGATCTGCCTCCCAGTCCCGCTCGGTTCGCCGCACTGGCAATCGCCATTGCGCTTGTGTTCGGAGTGCTGGGCGTGCGGCTGGTACAGCTCCAGGTCATCGAGGGACACGAGTACGCGGCCCAAGCAATAGCAGCGCAGCAAGTGGAACTGCCGATCCCCGCGGTTCGAGGCCTGATCTTCGATCGAGAGGGCCGGCCCGTGGCAGTCAACGTCCCCCGCTGGGTCGTGTCGGTGGTGCCTGCGGATCTGCCGGACGGCGACCGGCAGCGAGTGCTGTACCGACTGGCCCAGCTCGGCGGTGTTGACGCCTCCGCGCTCGGCGATCGGCTGGACGGCTACCGCGGTTCGCCCCGCGACGCCGTCCCACTGATCGTTGGCATTGATCGCGAGACTGCATACCAGATCGGCGAGGAGGAATCGCGTCTGCCGGGGGTTCAGGTCACGTCGCGCCCGGAGCGGCGGTACCTCGGCCTCGACGGAACGGCGGACGGACAGCTGCTGTCCGCCATCCTCGGGTACACCGGCCCGATCTCAGCTGATGAATTGGCCCGGCTGTCAGCGTCCGGCTACCTGGCGGATGACACGATCGGGCGAACGGGAATCGAGGCTTCCTTCGAAGCCGAGCTGCGCGGAACGTACGGGGCCGACTTGGCGGAGCGCGACGCATCGGGCGCGGCTGGCCGGATCATCGGTACTGCCAGCGAGCCCATTCCCGGTCGCAACCTGGTTCTGACGATCGACGCACGCCTGCAGGAAATGGCCACCAAGGCGCTTCAGTGGGGTCTGGACTCGGCTCACCTCGAATCAGGGGTGACGATCGTCATGAACCCGCAGACCGGAGAGATCTTGGCTATGGTTTCGCTCCCGGCCTATGACAACAACGCGTTTGCCGCCGGAATCGACCCTGCGCTCTACCAGTCCTATCTGGACGATCCAGCCCGGCCCTTGCGCAATCACGCGATCAGCGACGTGTATCCGCCGGGCTCCACCTTCAAGTTGGTTACCGGCCTGGCTGCCTTGGAGGAGGGCGTGACCACCCCGACCCGGAAGTGGCCAACCTATGGCTGTTTCCCCATCCCAGACGCCACCGATGGGTCATGCCTGTATGAGTGGAATCGCAAGGGTTTTGGGCCACTCGACATGGTCAACGCCTTCGCCTTCAGCTCGGACACGTTCTTCTATCAAATGGCCCTCAAGCTGGGCGTAGATCGCCTGGCGAAGTGGGCCCACCAGTTCGGGTTCGGCAGTCCCAGTGGCATTGACCTGCCGAACGAGGCGGGCGGCACGGTTGCCTCAACCGCCTGGGCGCGCAGCCAGGGCCGTGCCGGGGTGTACAGCGGTGAACTCGCGCAGGCCGGGATTGGGCAGAACGTCATTGCCGTTACCCCGCTCCAGCTGCTGAATGCCTATGCCGCGCTGGCCAACGGGGGCCATCTGATGCGGCCGATGGTGGTCCGGGGCTTCGCGAACGACAAGGGGGGGTTGGTCGAGCCGTTCGCGCCCGAGGAAATTGCGGCCATGACCGCCGATCCAGGCAACCTGCAGGTTATACGGGTCGGTGCCCGCGAGGTCATCACGACAGGGCACGCACTGAACATCCGTCGGCTTGCGCTGCCGGGTGCGCTGTCGGGCAAGACCGGTACCGCCGAATACGGCATTGCCGCGCCCGATGGCAGCCTGCCCTATCACTCGTGGTTCGTGGCGTTTGTGCCAAGTGCGTCCGGCGCCGACGACTCGACCCTGGCGGTCATCACCTTCACCTATCGGGCCATGGCCTACGGCAATGTCTCGACCGAGGTGGTCAAGTACTTCCTGCAGGAATACTTCGAGCTCGATCAGGACCTGCGATATGACCCGCTCACGTTGCGCCGAATCTCACCGGATTCACCATGAGCGCCGTTTCGATCTCCCTGCCGCGCGTACTCGCCCGCCGGCGCCTGGCGGGGCTGGACTGGCAACTGGTGCTCTATCTCCTGCTGCTGGTGGCCTTCGGCTGGATCCTTGGCTTCTCGGCCGGTTTCGGCTCGGAACCGACGGCCGGAACGCTGTCGCAATCGATGCGCACCCTGATCTGGCTCGCTGCTGGGCTGGCCGCCTTCGTGGCAGCCGCGGCCATCGACTATCGGTGGCTCCGCACGGCGGCCGTCCCGCTGTACCTGATGACCCTTGGCTTGCTGGTGCTGACCCTGGTCATCGGTTCAGACACCGACGGCAGCCAACTGTCGGTGTCGCTGGGTGGCCTGGCGTTCCAGTTCAGTGAGATCAGCAAGGTCCTGATCACCGTGGTGCTGGCTGCGTTCCTCGTCTCCCGCGGAGAGCGGGTTCGTCGGCTGTCGACCATCGTTGGCGCCTTGCTGCTGGTGGGCCTACCGGCATTCCTGGTGTTTCGCCAGCCGGACCTGGGAACGGCTTTGGTGTTCGGAGCCATCGTGTTGGTCATGCTGTTCATGGCCGGCGCGAGCGTAGGCTGGCTGGTGGCATTGGGAGGTCTGGTGGTGGCGGCCCTGCCAGCACTCATCGGGTCCCTGCACGAGTACCAGCGCGCCCGGCTGCTGTGCTTTCTTGATCCGAGTGCGGATGTGCAGGGTGCCTGTTACCAGCTCAGCCAGTCGATCAACGCAGTCGGGGCTGGCGGGCTGGTGGGCCAGGGTCTGACCGCCGGGCGCCACAACCAACTCGGCTACCTACCGGTGCAATCGACCGACTTCATTTTTACGGTGGTCGCCGAAGAACTCGGGTTCGTGGGCAGCATCGTGCTGCTCGTCCTGTTCGGGCTACTCGTCTGGCGAATCCTGCGGGTGGCGTGGACCGCTCCGGACGCGCTCGGTCGCTTGCTGGCCGTGGGCGTAGCGGCGGTCATTGTCTTCCAGGTCCTGATCAATATCGGAATGGTGACCGGGATCATGCCGGTGACGGGCATTCCGTTGCCGTTCATCACCTACGGTGGATCGTCGCTCGTCTCCCTGTGCACCGGACTCGGGCTGGTCGCATCGGTCCGGGTACACGCCGACCGACATCGGTTCTAGGCCGGGGCAGCTCCGGCCGAGGTGGATTCGGGTTCAGTGATGACCGGCGAATTCAGGACGCCGGATAGGGCTACCTTCAGCGCCTGGGCTGGGGACTGACCTTCCAGCCGCTGGAAGGTGTAGCGGTACAGGTCGCGACCGGCAGCCGTCAACGGGGCGGCGAGAATGGCCCCCCACACACCGGCCAGGGCCGCGGCGACGACCAGTGCAAAGATCAGCACCGCCGGATGTAGGTCGACAGCGTCTCCCATGACCTTGGGCACCAGCAGTTGGTTCTCCAACTGCTGGATGACGACCGACAGTCCGAGCGCGGCCAGTGCCGCTGCGGGTGATATCGAGGCGCCCACGAGCACCAGCGGAATCGCCGCCAGAACCGGACCGATGATCGGCAGCCACTCGAGGATGCCGGCGAGCAGCGCAAGCAGCAGGGCGAAGTCTGAAAACGCACTGAAACCGATGAGCGCCAGCACCTGCAGGCCGATATAGGTTGCGGTCCCGACCGCCAGGCCGAGCAACAGCTGACCCTGGATCCAGCGCCCGGCAACCGAACCCAGGATTGCGAGCACTGCCCGACTGTCCTCTCTCCAGCTCGCGGGAAGCAGCGCGGCCAGCGCGGGCGAGAACCGATCCCTGTCCTTGAGGACGTAGAACAGGAAGACCGGGATGACGATCAAGCCAATGATGAACGCGAACGCGCGCGCCGCGATCCGCAGCAGGGGCCCGATAGCGCTTTCGATGAGGTCGACCAGCGTCTGCTGCCCGCTCTGCAGCAGATCCTGAACGGCCTTGATGACATCGGGCGGCAGCGGAAGGTGGGCCCACCAGTGTTCCATGGCGGCCTGCCAGGCTGCAACCGCGGCCCACAACGCCGGCAGTTTCTCCAGGAAGCCGGCGAATTGGTCTGACAACGGTCGTATGACAAACGAAGCAATAGCCCATACCAGCAGACCGATCAGGACGTACATGACCAGCACGCCGAGCCAGCGAGGGACGCCGCGCCGATGGAGGTAGGTGATCGGCGGGTCGAGCAGGAACATGATCGCCAGGGCGATGCCGAAGGCAGGCAGCGCACTGCCGGCCGAAACCAGGATCAACACGAGGAGGAGGGCAGCGGCCGCCACGAACAGCGACTGCCGGTGGCGTGCGAGGACGTGCATGCCGCGCCATCGTATCGGTTTGGGAGTGCCTGGGCGGTAGGATGCGTTGCATGGAGAGCCCCGCCGCCTCGCAGCCTCGCCAGCGTTGGCAGATCCTGTTTGCTCGCACCGAGCCGGCGCTCCGCCTGCGCCAGGCGGACGTCCTGGCCGATTTCGTCCGGGTCTTTGACGAGGCGGGCCTGCCCCTGTCACGGTCGGCGGCTGCCAAGCCGAAGCCGCGCCTGAAACTGGCGGCCAACCTGCCCATTGGCATTGAACTCCGCGGAGAGGTTCTTGAGGCTTGGTTCGACCGGCTGATCACCGTCGACGAGATGCGCCAGGCCACCGATTCGCTGGCGGCCGGACTGACCGTCGAAGACGCACGGGAGGTCTGGCACGGATTCCCGTCGGCTGCGTCACAGCTGCGCGCCGCGGAGTACGAAATGGAGGTCACGACTGGCGAAGGGGTCGATGCCGATGCCATCCGCGCCGCCATCGTCCGCCTGTTGTCGGCCGAGACGCTCGTCGGGCTCCGACGCCGCGGCGAGAGCGAGCGTCGAACCGATGCCGGCATTCGTGATCTGCGTCCATATGTCGAAGACGTCGAGTTGATGGGCGTTGACCCGCCAAACGGCAAGGCAACCCTTCGGATGGTTCTGCGTTTGGACGCCACCGGTGGCGGCCGTCCGGAGGACATCGTCCGTGCGCTCGAGGTGGACGTTCGCGGCCGACGCGCGGTTCGCACGCGCCTCATCTTCGTTGACACTCCTCCGATCGCCCGATAGACTCGGCGATCCGCACGGGACACCGCTGGGGCGTCGCCGTGCCCCGATCAACACGGAGTCAGACCATGTTCGCTGTCGTCAGCAGCGGCGGAAAGCAATATCGCGTCGAGGCCGGCAGCACGGTCGTCATCGATCGGCTCGAAGCCGAGCCGGGCGCTTCAGTCACCCTGGATCAGGTCCTCCTGATCTCCGATGGGGCCTCGCTCACAGTTGGACAGCCCACGGTCGCCGGTGCGGTTGTCCGCGGAACCGTCCTGGCGCAGGGCCGCGGACCAAAGATCGTCGTTTTCAAATTCAAGCAGAAGGCGAAGTACCGCCGCCGTACCGGGCATCGGCAGTACCTGACCAGCGTCCGGATCGATGCGATTGAGCCGGCCGGTGGCGTAGCCGATGAGAAGCCAAAGCGCGCTCGCCGTGCGAAGGCCGCGGTCAAGGAGGCCTAGTCATGGCACATAAGAAGGCAGGCTCGTCCTCCAAGAACGGGCGCGACAGCGCAGGTCAGCGGTTGGGTGTGAAGCGTGGCGACGGCCAGGCCGTGCGTGCCGGCACGATCATCGTCCGTCAGCGCGGCAGTTCGATTCATCCGGGACCGAACGTCGGCATGGGACGGGATTACACCCTGTTCGCGACCGCCTCTGGCGTTGTCAGGTTCAGCCACGAGACCCGCAGCACAAAGCGCGTGAGCGTGATCGTGGCTGAAGGGGCCGGCTCATGAAGGAAGGCATCCACCCGCAGTACCATCAGGCCCAGGTTCACTGCGCCTGTGGAACGAATTTCACGGTCGGCTCGACCGTGGAGTCGATCCGGGTAGAGGTCTGCGCGAATTGTCACCCCTTCTTCACCGGCACCCAGAACATCGTCGACACCGCCGGACAGGTGGAGCGCTTCCAGCGACGGATGGAGCGGGCCGTCCGCTGACCTCGCCCGCCAGGCGCGCTTCGTCGCGCTGGCTCGTGCGACTCGTTCCTCACCTCGGCTTTCTGGTGCCCGAGCTCATCATGGCGACCGGGCCATTCGTGATCGTTGCGTCGGGGCCAAAGCCAGCACGACAATTTCGGATGCCGGATTTCTTCTATGGCGGCCAAGCCCTCATCGAGGGCGTGATGATGCGCGGCCGGACGACCGTGGCGATGAGCGTGCGGACCCCCGACGGCGAGATTCGCACCAGCCGTGAACCGCTTCCGGCGGCGCTGGTCGCCGGTCGGTGGCTGCGGATTCCGTTCTTGAGGGGCGTCCTGGTGTTGTACGAGACACTTGTCCTCGGGACGCGGATGCTCATGCGTTCGGCGGCCATCGCCGCCGAGGGCGAGGAAATCGAGATTGGTCGAGGGACCCTGGCCATCACCATGGTGGCATCCATCGGTTTCGCCATCGGTCTGTTCTTCGTACTTCCGCTGGTGCTCTCCGGAGCGGCGGCCGGCGCCTCGGGTTCGGACCTGGTCGCCAACCTGGCGGAGGGGGTCATCCGGCTGGCAGTCTTCATCGGCTACCTGCTGCTGATCGGCCTCATGGCCGATGTTCGGCGCGTCTTTGGGTACCACGGCGCCGAGCACAAGGCGATCAGCGCACTGGAGGCGGAGGAGCCACTGACACCCGAGGCGATCGACCGATTCGGCACCGCCCACACCCGCTGCGGGACAACCTTTCTGCTGATCGTGGTTGCGCTGAGCGTGGTGCTGTTCACGTTCATTCCGCGGGCCGGCATGCCGATCTACCTGCTTGCCCTGTCCCGCATCGCCCTTGTGCCGGTCTTGGCCGGAATCTCGTATGAGCTGCTCCGGTTCGGTGCGCGCCATTTCGGAAACCGGTTTGTTCGAGCCGTGTTCACCCCGGGACTGTGGCTTCAGCGGCTGACCACCCGTCAGCCCGAATACGAGATGCTCGAGGTCAGCATTGCCTCGTTGCGTGCCGTCGTTGATGCGGACGCCCTACCGACCCGCCCGTGATCGACCGGCTCCGGGAACTCGAGGAGCGCTACACCGAACTGGGCGCCGAACTGGCCACCCCGGCGGTGACGGGTGACCCGGGGGCCCTCCAACGGATTGGACGAGAGATGGCCCGCCTCGAGCCGATCGTCCATGCTGCCAGCAGGTTCTCCGCCGTGCGCTCCGCACTCGCCGGAGCCCGGGAGATGGCGGACGATCCGGACCCTGAGATCCGCGACATGGCCCGCGCTGAGGTCGCACTGCTCGACGAACAAATGGCCGTGATCGAGGGGGAGCTTCGGCTTCTGCTGGTGCCGGTGGACCCGACCGACGAGCGGGACGTGATCGTCGAGGTTCGCGCTGGAGCCGGCGGTGACGAGGCGGCCCTGTTCGCGGCCGACCTCTACCGGATGTATGCGCGCTATGCGGAGCGTCGTGGCTGGAAGATCGAGTTGCTCTCGAGCAGCGAGGGGCCGGCCGGGGGATTCAAGGAGGCCATCGCCGAGATCGCCGGCGGCGGTGCCTTCTCGCGCCTGAAATGGGAGAGCGGTGTCCACCGGGTCCAGCGGGTGCCGGCTACCGAGTCGAGCGGCCGGATCCACACGTCCACCGCCACGGTGTCAGTTCTGCCCGAAGCGGACGAGGTGGAGATCCACATCGACGAGAAAGACATCCGGGTCGACGTCTATCGTTCCAGCGGTCCGGGTGGTCAATCGGTCAACACCACCGATTCGGCGGTGCGCATCACCCATCTTCCCAGCGGCCTGGTCGTTGCCATCCAGGATGAGAAGAGCCAGCACAAGAATCGCGCGAAAGCCATGGCCGTGCTACGGGCCCGCCTGCTCGACCAGGAGCGGAGTCGACGGGCCGATGAACGGGGCGAAGCTCGCCGCTCCCAAATCGGCAGCGGAGACCGTGCGGAGAAGATCCGAACCTATAACCTGCCCGACGATCGGATCACCGACCATCGGATCGGCCTCACGGTCCACAACCTGCCCGGCATCCTGGAGGGAGACCTCGATCGGGTCATCGAACCACTCGCCCAGGCCGACCAGACCGCCCGCATGGACGACCTGGGTACCGGCAGTGGTTGAGCCGATGGTGGCCACCGCGGAACCCCTCGCCGACGCAACCGCGCGAGCCTGGCACCTCCTCGCCGCGGCCGGCAGTCCGTCTGCCCGCCTCGACGCCGAGATCCTGGTTGCCCACGCGGTCGGACGAGACCGCAGCTGGCTGGCGGCCCATCCGGAGGTCACGCTGGACCAGGCGGCCCAGGCTCAGCTCGATGAGTGGCTCGTGCGCCGCGCAGCCGGAGAACCAATCGCCTACCTTCGGGGCTGGAAGGAGTGGCACGGACACCGGCTGCATACCGATGCACGAGCGCTCATTCCCCGCCCGGAGACCGAGATCGTGGCTGACCTGGCGGTGGTCGACCTTGCCCACCGGCTGAGTGATGGCACCGACGCGTTGACCGCGTGGGACGTCGGCACGGGCAGCGGCGCTGTCGCCCTGGTGCTTGCGCGCCGCTTTCACGTCGCGCTGGCGTTGGGTCGCCTCCGACTCGTGGCCAGCGACCTGAGCAGCGATGCCCTCGAGCTTGCCGCCGAGAATTTCTCCGCTGACGGGTTCGACGGCCTCGTCACCCTGGTCGTCGCCGACCTGCTCGAGCCGGCCGGCCGGTGGCTGCCTCGGCCGGACGTTGTCGTGGCCAATCTGCCATATGTGCCAAGTGCACAACTCGACGGAGCCGGCTCGCTTGGCTTCGAACCCAGCAGAGCGCTGGACGGCGGTCCCGACGGCCTGGATCTCATACGCTGCCTCGTGTCGACGCTACCGGAAACAATGGCCGCCGGTGCTTCCGCCTGGCTGGAAGTTGGTCTTGGTCAGGCCGCCGAGGTGGCTGCGCTGGCCGAGAGTCTCGGGATGACCGTGGGAGTTCATCGCGATCTGGCGGGGATCGACCGGGCCGTGGAACTTCGCGCCGAATGAGGATCCTCGATGCCGACGACGCCGGCCTGCAGGCAGCGGCCGTTGCCCTTGCGGACGGTGAAATCGCCGCGTTTCCGACCGATACCGTTCACGGACTGGCCTGCCGGCCGAATGATCCGGCAGCGCTCGATCGCCTGTTCGTGGCCAAGGGTCGGCCGGCCGAGCGGCAGGTGGCAGTGCTGGTGGCCGGCCTGTCAGATGCGTCAACACTCGGGTTGCTGCTCACCGACTCCGCCCGGTCCCTGGTCGAGGCATTCTGGCCCGGCGGGCTGACCCTGGTCCTGGCAACCGCTGACGGAGAGACCCTTGGCGTTCGGCAGCCGGACCATCCGGTAGCCCGGGCGCTGCTGGCCCTGACAGGGCCTTTGCCAACGACCAGTGCGAACCCGCATGGCATGCCCGAATGTCTGACAACCGACGACGTTCTGATTGCCTTCGCGGGCTCGGAGGCGATCAGCGTTGTCGTTCGGGGCGAGTCACCGGGCGGAACGGCATCAAGCGTCCTCGACCTGAGCGAAGGGCAGCCGCGGCTCATCCGGGAAGGTGCGGTATCCCGGGCGCGCCTCGAGGCCATTGTCGGGCCGATAGACTGACGAGCCGATGCGGGTTGCCATTGCTGCCGATCACGCCGGATTCGCCCTGAAGGGCGATATCTGCTCGCTGCTCGACGAACTGCGAGTGGAGTACCGCGACTTCGGTACGTTCAGTGACGAGGCAGTCGACTACCCCGACTTCATTGCCCCCGCGGCTCGAGCCGTGTCCCGTGGGGAATTCGACCTGGGGATCGTCATCGGAGGGTCGGGGACCGGTGAGGCAATCGTCGCCAACAAGGTTCGCGGGATCCGCTGCGTCCAGGCTGCCAACCCGGTGGTGGCGCGACTCGGGCGCGAACACAACGACGCGAACGTCCTGGCGCTCGGCGGGCGAATCACCGGCAGCGAGGTTGCCCGTGCCTGTGTGCGCGAGTTCCTGGCCGGGGAGTTCCAGGGCGGACGACACGTGCCCCGGATCGAGAAGATCGCCCGGATCGAGGCCGAGGAGGCCCGCGGCTGAGCCTTGCGCTGACTCCGGCCGAACGCGCGATGCTCGCCGGATCCGCTGGCCCGGGAACCGCCCTGGCCATGCGACTGGTTGTGCGCGCCGCGGAGGTCACCAGTGCTCCGCGACTGCTGCCGATCACCGGTGCGCACGTCGACTCCTGCCTGGACCACGGACAGGCCAGCCTCGATTTCATCGATCGGTTGGCGGTGGGCGACACCCGGGTCGCCGTGCCCACCACCCTGAACGTGGGAGGTATCGACCTGCTCCACCCCGAACTGTGGCGGGGTGATCGTGAATTGGCGGCGCGCGGACGGGCAGTCATGGAGGGATACCGCGGGCTCGGCTGTCGCCCGACCTTCACCTGCGCCCCCTACGAACTGGCCGATCAACGACCAGGACTCGGCGAGCAGGTCGCCTGGGGCGAATCAAACGCAATCGTCTTCGTCAATTCGGTGCTCGGGGCGCGGACGAGCCGCTACGGCGATTTCCTCGATGTCGCGGCGGCAGTCACCGGGCGAGTTCCCGAATCCGGCTTGCATCTGAGCGACGCGCGGCGGGCGCGGCTGGTCCTTCGACTGGGGACCGATGTTCCGGATGCGCTGCTGGACGAGGACTCGCTGTATCCGATCCTGGGAGCGGTCATTGGCCGACGCACTGGTTCGACGGTGGCGGCGGTAGTGGGCCTGCCTGCTGGCCTTCCTGAGCGGCGTCTCAAGGCGTTGGGCGCGGCAGCCGCCTCGACCGGGTCGGTGGCCCTGGTTCACGTGGTCGGGTCCACGCCAGAGGCCCCCACGCTCGCCGCAGCGCTACAGGAGGGCCAGCCCGACGCGGAGATGGTCATCACCCTGGCGGAGCTGCGATCGCAGCGAACGGCACTCACCACCGGTACCGGTTCGCGGGTTGGAGCGGTTTCGCTCGGGACCCCGCACGCTTCGTACGCCGAACTGGAGGGGTACATGGCGCTGCTCGGAGAACACCGCTGCGCGGACACCGTCGAGCTGCTCATCTCGACCGGGCGCGAGACCCTTCACAGAGCAGAAGC
The DNA here is from genome assembly GCA_023250255.1 of Chloroflexota bacterium. GTDB lineage: Bacteria > Chloroflexota > Limnocylindria > QHBO01 > QHBO01 > JAHFBB01. Next base: position 13,163 of record JAHFBB010000005.1, read on the forward strand.
CAGTGGAATCGCCGCAGGGCTTCGCCGCGCGGGCGCCGAACTGCTGGTGGACACCTGCAGCTACATCGCGCCCATCCTCCGGGCGGTCAACGGTGTCGCCATGACTGATTCAGCCAAATGGGCGTACTACGCCCCGGGCAATATCGGCGTCGGGGTGGTATTCGCCACGACTGCCGAGTGCCTCGCCTCGGCGGTGGCCGGTCGAGTGGTCCGTGACGACCTGCTGTGGGGGGAGGCATGAACGCGGGGGCGGTCCTTGCCCCCGGCTCGGCCGCCGGTTCAGCCGTGGTACTCGATGAGCCCCTCTCGCTCTGGGGAGGGCTTGACCCGGCGACCGGGCGGATCATCGACACCCATCATCCGCAACTCGGAGTGACGTTGACCGGCCGGATCCTGGTCATGTCGGGGGGTCGGGGGTCGTCGTCCTCGGCGAGCGTCCTGGCCGAGGCTATTCGAGCGGGTACCGCTCCGGTCGGGATCATCCTTGGCGAGGAGGACCTCATCCTGGCCGTGGGCGCGGCAGTTGGGGAGGAGTTGTACGGCGTGCAGGTGCCCATCGTCGTCCTCGACTCAGCGTCGCGAACGCAGATTCGCTCAGGCGACCGGGTGGCCATCGGGCCGGGCGGGACAGTGACGGTCGGTCCATCGGTCTGACCGGCGAGGCATCGGTCTACACTCGACCAATGGACTTCTGGGCACCTCTTGAAACCGAGGATCCGGAGATCTGGCAGGTCGTCAAGGCCGAGGAGGAACGGGCCCGTTCGCACCTCGAACTGATTGCCTCGGAGAGCTATCCGAGTCGTGCCGTCCTGGACGCGACCGGATCGGTGTTGACCGCGAAGTACGCCGAGGGATACCCCGGTCGTCGGTATTACGGCGGCTGCGAGGTAGTGGACGTCGCCGAGAACCTGGCCCGCGACCGGGCGAAGCGGTTGTTCGGCGCTGAGCACGCGAACGTCCAGCCGCACTCTGGCGCGCAGGCCAACATGGCGATCTACCACGCGCTGCTCGAACGCGGCGACCGGGTCATGGGGCTGGCGCTCGATCAGGGCGGTCATCTGACGCACGGGTCGCCGGTGAACTTCAGTGGCCGGTACTACGAATTCATCCCGTATCACGTCGACCGCCAGACACACCTGATCGACATGGACGAAGTTCGATCGCTGGCGCGTGAACAGCAGCCGAAACTGATCGTCACCGGCGCCACCGCCTATCCGCGGTTCTGGGATTTCGCCGCCTTCCGCGAGATCGCCGACGAGGTCGGCGCGCTGCTGATGACCGATATGTCCCACTTCTCTGGCCTGGTGGCCGGAGGCGTCCATCCATCGCCGGTGCCGCACGCCCAGGTGGTGATGACCACCACCCACAAGACCCTGCGCGGCCCCCGCGGGGCCATGATCCTGTGCACCGCCGACCTGGCCAAGGCAATCGACAAGGCGGTCTTTCCGGGCATTCAGGGTGGACCGATGATGCACGTCATTGCCGGCAAGGCCGTCGCTTTCGCCGAGGCCATGAGCCCCGAGTTCCGCAGCGACATGGAACGAACGGTGGTCAATGCTCGCGTGCTGGCGGCGTCGCTGGCCGCTGCCGGTGCCAGCATCGTCAGCGGTGGAACCGACAATCACCTTG
>JAHFBB010000085.1 GCA_023250255.1 Chloroflexota bacterium
CAGCCACGACCTCACGTTTCTTGGCGCAGTCGCATCGCGGACCGTGAGCTTGGGCAACTCGTGATCGTTCGTGCCAACCCCCTTGCTCGGATTGGGGCGGCCCTGGCTCTCATGGCGGCGCTGTTCGTCTCGCTGGATGCGGTCACCGCCATCCTGATCATTGCGCTGGATCTGGCGATCGCGCCGCTGACCGGCATCCGTGCGCGACGACTTGCGATTCGCGCCGCTCCCCTGCTGGCCGTGGCGGCGGTCATCGGTCTGTCGAATGGACTCGTTGCTGCTGGAGGACCCTCTGCCGACATCGGCCTTGCCCTGGGATTGCGGGTGTTCGCCGTCGGGTTGACCGGTCTGCTGGCGGTGCTGCCCACCGATCCGACCGACCTCGCGGACGCCCTCATACAGGACATGCGCGTTTCGCCCAGGCTGGCGTTGAGCACCCTGGCGTCGCTCCGGCTGGCACCACTGGTGGCCGACGACTGGCGCACTCTCGGCCTTGCGCGGCGCGCCCGCGGGCTGGACGCCGGGCGCTCACCCCGTCGCTGGCTGCTGCTGTTTGGTTCTGCGCTGGTGACCCTGCTGACCAGCGCGATTCGGCGGGCGACCCGCCTGGCCACCGCCATGGATGCACGCGGCCTTGGATCCGGACCTCGGTCCTTCGCTCGTCCGGTCGTCATGCGGCCAGCGGACTGGGGGCTGCTGTTCGCCGGCATCGCCGCTGCCGGATCCGCGCTGGCCATCAGCCTGGCGCTCGGTCAATGGCGCTTCCTGCTCGGCTAGCATGAATCGCCTGATGGAGCGTTCGGAGGAGGTGCGATTCTCTGCAGGCTCCATCGAGTTGGCCGGGACGCTCGCCCATCCGATCGAGTCAGAGTTGTCCACCCGGCCGCCGAGCGTGCTCCTGCTGCCGAGCTTTCTCCCGCGCGACCGCCACGGCCGGCTCGATGCCAGCGGTCATCCCGACTGGTTCGACCGGCCCACCGACCCGGGCCTCCTGGCGCGACTGGCCGGCGCACTCGCCGCGCAGGGTGTCGCGACGCTGCGCTACGACAAGCGGGGCTGCGGCGAGTCCGACGGAAGGTGGACCGATGCCGACCTGTTCAGCCTGATCGACGACGCGCGCGATGCCACGGCCTTCCTGCGCTCGCGGTCGGATCTCGACCCGACCCGGATCGGTCTGCTCGGCCACGGGGAGGGTGGCCTGCTAGCGATGAGCGTGGCTGCGGCGGATCCCGCGCTGAGCGGATTGACCCTGGTCGGCGTGCCGGCACGCAGCTGGCGCGATTCGCTGCGCTGGGGGATTGCCCGCCGCCATGGCTCCGGTCCGCCGTTCGTGCGGGCCCTCGACCGCGGCGCAGAAGAACTCATCGAACGGGCGGCTCGCGGGGAATCGACGATGCGCCTGCCCCTTGGCCCGGATGGCGTCACGCTCCGGCTGGCCGGATGGCAACAGGCATTCGGAACGCCCGGCATGGCCCTGGCTTCGCTGCAGGATCGGAGTGCATCGGTCTGGCATGGACAGGCCGATGTATGGGTCAACCCCGACGAAGCGAGCCTCCTTGCAGCGGCCCTGCCGATGGTCGCGAGCCCAGGTCCGACCATCATTACGGGTGCTGGTCATGGCCTCGAGGAGACCGATGACCCGACCATCGGCGCAATCGCCGCCGACCTGGCGGCCCGCCTGGAGGCCCGGGCGCTGCCCACGTACCTGCTGTCAATCGACGGTCTCTGAACCCAGCGGCTACGATTCGGGCTCCGATGAGTTACCCCCAGCCAGGTGAGCCAGCCCCCGCCTTCGAGATGCAGGCGGACGACGGTCGACTGTTCAGCCGCGACAGCCTGCTGGGCCAGCGCTACGTCCTGTATTTCTATCCGAAGGACGACACCCCCGGTTGCACCGCCCAGGCCTGCGGCCTGCGTGACGCGTGGGACGCCGTGAGCGCCACCGGCGTGGAGATCTTCGGGGTATCGCCGGACACGGTGAAGAGCCATGGCAAGTTTCGCGACAAGTACCAGTTGCGTCATCCGCTCCTGTCAGACGAGGGCCATCGGACTGCTGAGGCGTATGGAACCTGGGTCGAGAAGTCGTACCTCGGGCGGACCTACAAGGGCACCGAACGGACGACCTTCGTCATTGGCCCCGGTGGCCAGGTCGAACACGTGTTTCCGAGGGTGAAGGCCACCGAGCACGTCGATCGGCTGCTCGAGGTGCTGAGCTCGTGAAGCGCAGCCAGGTGGTGCTCGCTTCGGCTGCGGTCGCGACCATCGGTCTGGCGGTCGTACTCGGAGTCCTGGGCCTGGCCATCCTGACGGCCCCCATTCCATGATCTGGGCCGGGGTCGTGGTTCTGCTGCTGGGGTGGCTGATTGGCCTGCTGCTGATGGTTGGCCCGATCGTGAACCTGCTGCTCGTGGCGGTTGGAGTCCTGCTGGTGATCCAGGTCATCCGCGAGCGGGACGGCGAGTTCGACTGACTCCGACCTGCCCCGGCGCGTCCGGACAGCCGACCTGTCGGCGGGGGGCCGTATCCTTGGACCGAGCGTGAAGTTCCTCCATTTCGCTGATCTCCACCTTGATGCCCCGTTTGCCTGGGCGGTGCCCGACGTCGCCCGCCGGCGGCGCCAGAACCGCCGCGACGCGCTCAAGCGCCTCGTCGCGCTGGCCGTCGAGGAGCGGGTGGATGCAATCCTGTCGGCCGGCGACCTGTTCGAGCACGATCGGATCACGCCCGACACCGTGGCGTTCCTGCGAGACACCCTGGGCGGAGCCGGTCTGCCGGTCTACCTGGCACCGGGCAACCACGACTGGCACTCGCCGCTGAGTCCGTACGCCCTCGTCGAGTGGCCGAGCAACGTCCACGTCTTCACCACGGACCGATTGGCCGCGGTCGAGCTGGCTCCGGGCTGGACCCTGTGGGGTGGCGCACATCGTGCGCCGGCCAACACCGACGGTTTCTTCACCGATTTTTCCGCGCCTGGGGCGGGCATCCAGCTGGCCGTTGCCCACGCGTCGGAGCGGAATGGTCTGCTGGCCCAGGAGGGAGGCAAACAACCGCACGCGCCGTTTGACGCCGCCGAACTTGAGGCATCCGGCCTGGTTCACGCGTTCCTCGGTCATTACCACCTGCCGCGCGATGCCGAGCGGTACACCTACCCGGGGAATCCCGATCCGCTGGAATTCGGGGAGCAGGGCGATCGTGGCGCCGTGCTTGCCACGGTAGGTACCGACGGCTCACTCAAGCGCGAACGTCGGGTGGTCGCGGTCAGCGCAGTCCATGACCTGCTGGTGACCCTGGACGGCTGTCGCCATGGCGATGACGTCCGCGCCCGGGTCGAGGGTGCAGTCGGCTCGCTGGGCGGGTCGGTGCGGGTCACGCTTGCCGGCGAGCTTGATCCGGCCATTCACCTGGACCTGGAAGGTCTCCGCCAACTTGGTTCGCACCTTGACGGATTCGTCGTCCGCGCGCTCGGGTTGACGGTGGCCTATGACCTCGACCGGATTGCGGAGCAACCCACCGTCCAGGGCGCGTTCGTCCGCGACGTTCGGGCCGGCGTCGCCGATCCCGATCGACAGCGACGGATCATCCTGACCGGATTGCGCGCCTTCGAAGACCGAACCGATCTGGAGGTCGCCTGACCGATGTGGATCGAGCGGGTGGTCGCCCATGCTTTCGGCCCCTTTCAGAATGCGGTTCTGGAGCTTCGCCCCGGACTGACCGTGGTGTACGGTCCGAACGAGGCGGGCAAGTCCACCTGGTTGGCAGCCACCCGACTGGCGCTGACCGGCGTTCGGCGAGGACGTGGCAGTACGACTCGCGAGGCCACCGAAATCGAGCGTCGGCATCGGCCGTGGGACCGGCCCGACGCCTGGCAGGTCGAGGCACGCCTGCATCTCCACGACGGCCGTACCATCGACATCAGCCAGGATCTCGCCGGCAAGGTCGCCTGCCGGGCGGTGGACGTCGCTCTCGGCGCCGACGTCTCTGCCGAGATCACCCCGACCGATGGCACCCCCGATGCGTCCATCTGGCTGGGAATCGACCGCGACGCATTTGCGGTCACCCTGTCCGTCAGCCAGGCGCAGATCCTGGCCGTGGCCGAGGACCCCGCCGGCCTGCAGGAGCACATGCAGCGCGCCGCCGCCTCCGCGGCCAGCGATGCCACCGCGGCCGTGGCGATCGAGCGGTTGGAGTCGTTCCGGCGCGACGCGGTGGGGGCCAATACCTCTGCCGCCAAGGGCCCCCTGCGGACGGCCATGCGGGCCGTGGACGAGACCGCCCGCGACCTCGAGGACGCCCGCCGCCAGCACGCTGCCTACCTCGAGCGGCAGGCGCGCGCGGAGGAAGCGGTGGAGCGTGAAGGCCGTGCAGAGGCCGTGCTCGCCGCCGTGACCCTCGCCGACGCTCGCAGGCGAGCGGATGTTCTGTCGGGCCGCGCGACGCGTGCCGCACTGCTTCAGGCTCGTCACCCGTCTCCGCCCCTCCCGCTGGCGGGCGGCGAGGAACAGGCCGCCGCCGCCGCCGGCGCACTCAGTACCTGGCGTCAGCGCCCGACCGCCGAGGCAGCGCCCGCGGGGCGCACACCGGCGGCCATCGAGGCGGAACTGGCAGCGGGCGGATCGTCCGTTGTTGATCTGGCTTCGGCGGAAACCGAGCTGGAGGCGGCCCGGGCCGGACTGGCCGATATCCCCCTCGCCGCGCCGGCCCCACTTACCGCCGGGCGGCGCCCGGCTGCGCTGGGTATCGCCGGTGTGGCGGGTCTGCTGGCTGCCGCCCTGGCTGCGTTCGCCGGCCTTCCCTGGCCGGCAGCCCTGCTGGGGGCCGGCGGTCTGGTTCTCATCGGCCTGGCCTGGACGAAACGCCGATCGGCAGCGTCTACCGCAACCTCGGTGGCCGATACGGAACGCCGGACCCACGCCGAACAGCGCCTGGCGGCTGCCGAGGAGAACGTCCGTTTGGCGCAGGCGACCCAGACCGCTGAATCCGACCGGAGGAGGGCTCTCGAGCGCGAGCTCGAGGCATCCCGCTCGGCGTCGGCGGTTGCCAGTCGGACAGCCGCGCAGATCGTCACCGCGGAGGAGCATCTCCGCTCGGCCGCGGAATCGGTCGGG
>JAHFBB010000086.1 GCA_023250255.1 Chloroflexota bacterium
ATGAGATTCCGGATTTGGACCCTACCGACAGTTCGGCTGCGGCCGTCAGTCTGCGCATCATCCAGGCCCAGGAGCAGGAGCGCCTGCGGCTGGCCGAGGAGATCCACGACGGCCCCGCCCAGGTTCTGACCAACGCGATCTTCCAGGTCGAGTATCTCGACCGGGTCATCGCCGATGCACCGACCGATGCCGCCGCTGAACTCACGTTCTTGCGCACCATGCTGCGCGGTGGCCTCGATGACATTCGCGGCTTCATTGCGGCGCTCCGACCCCCCGCGCCCGACGTTGGGCTGGCGGAGGTGCTGATCGACCAGGGCGCGGACTTCGAGGGCCGGCACGGCATTCGGGTGACGGTTGAGGTGACCGGCATCGACCAGCGGATGGGCGTGACGGCGCGCACATCGGTCCTGCGGATCGTCCAGGAGGCGCTCCAGAACATCCGCAAGCACGCAGCCGCCAGCGAGGTGCGGATTGCCCTCGAGAGTGACACCCTGATCGTGGCCGACAACGGCCGAGGCTTTGACGTCGTCCGGCTGGCAACCGGCGGTGGGCGCAACTTCGGCCTCCAGTTCATGCGCGAACGGGCGGAACTGATGGGGGCGCACTTGCAGATTGAGTCACGACAGGGAGAGGGCACGCGCATCCTGCTGCGCCTGCCCGAGCCAGTCGGCTAGCATCGGTACAGGCCAGAGGAGGCATCACGTGGAAGCAGAAAAGACCGAGAAGCGCCGGGGAGACAAGGGCGCCGATGAAAACCGCACCCGGATCGTCATTGTTGACGGGCACACCCTGTTCCGGCGGGGCGTGCGCAACATCCTGGATCTCGAGCCGGACATGTCGGTGGTGGGCGAAGCCGGCAACGGGCGCGAAGCGTTGGCCGTTGTCGAGGACACGTCACCCGACGTCGTCCTGATGGATCTCAGCCTGCCGGCACCGAACGGCATCGAGACGACCCAGCGCCTGAAGCGCGAATTGCCCAGCCTGGGGATCATCGTCCTCGCCCCATCCGATGACGAGGACCAGCTGTTCGACGCCATCAAGGCCGGAGCGGCGGCCTACGTTCTCAAGGACATCGATCCGACCGATCTGGTTGCCATCATCCGCCGGGTTCGTTCCGGCGAATATCTCATCAACGACAAGGTTTTCAGCAAGCCGGCCGTTGCCAGCCGGGTCCTCCGCGAATTCCGCGAACTGGCGGTCTACGGCACCGAGGCCCAGCCAATCTTCGCCCCGCTGTCGCCGCGCGAGGTCGAGATCCTCGACAACATCGCCCAGGGGATGACCAACAAGCAGGTTGCCTATGCCCTGGGGATCAGCGAACAGACGGTGAAGAACCACATGTCGTCCATCCTCCGCAAGCTGAGCGTCAACGACCGGACCCAGGCGGTGGTGTACGCCATGCGCCAGGGCTGGATCAAGATCCCCGAGGACTGAGCTTCAATCCCCGCCAGGGGTACCACGGGTTCGGTACGGGAGTCCCATTTCGCCTTGCCGGCTTCGCTCATACCGTGATGGCACGTCGCCACGGGTATCCGCCGGCGACTTTCATCCACGAAGGCCCGGCTCATCTTCCGGACCTCCGGTTTCCTCCTCAGGCCAGGGAGCCGCGCAGCAGCAGGCGCGGCTCCCTTCTTTTTGCTGTTCCCCGAACGCACCGCAAGCCCTTGACAGGCCCCAATCCACGGTCCAAGGTGACCGGGCGCCCCATTGGTGAAGCACCCGGACGGGGGGTTTTTCGTCTCCCGGCAGTTTCGCGTTTGCCCGACGGACGCCGATTTCGGTTGGAAGGAGGTACCAGACACACATGATCCAGTTCATCAGCACTCTTCTCGCTCATTTCCGCCGGGAGAATGAGGAAGGCCAGACGCTCGTCGAGTACGGGCTGCTGCTCGCCCTCATCGCGATCATCGTGATCGTGGCCCTGCTCTTCTTGGGCCCGATCGTCAGCAACCTCTTCAGCAACGTCGCTGAGGAGCTGAACGGCACCTAAGCCGGCCAAGTCGCTGAACCAACGCCTTCGGGGCATCTGCCCCGGAGGCGTTCTCGTTCAGGGACCGATTGACAGTGGATGAGCCGGGGGTCTCGTGGGCGTTCCTCGTGTCTCGACCGGCCGGAGACCCCTTGACAGCCGGATGGGCCACGGTCCAAGGTACCTACCGGATGTGGGCACATCTAGGACCATCGGGGCATGTTCATCGTCCCCTGCGCGGTCCTACTGTGTCGGCACCAAACCTTTTTGGAAAGGAGGTACTGCACACATGATCCAGTTCATCAGCACTCTTCTCGCTCATTTCCGCCGGGAGAATGAGGAAGGCCAGACGCTCGTCGAGTACGGGCTGCTGCTCGCCCTCATCGCGATCATCGTGATCGTGGCCCTGCTCTTCTTGGGCCCGATCGTCAGCGACATCTTCAGCAACGTCGCCGAGAACCTGAACGGCGCCTAAGCCGGCCAGGTCGCTGAACCAACGCCTTCGGGGCATCTGCCCCGGAGGCGTTTCTCATCCAGTGGGCCGCCGGTACCCGGGGAGTACTGCCCCCGCTAGCCCACAAGTCCACTCGCCGCCCCCCAACCTTTCTTCGTAGACTGTTGCCTGCAGTCACATACTGTTGATAACTCGAAAACCAAGCCGACACCCGCCTGGCGGGTCGCACGAGGACGAAACCTGTGAAGCGTTCGAACCGACTGGTGATCCTGGTGGGTGTGCTCCTGGCCGTCCTGGCCTTCGTCGGCATCGTCTTCCTGCTGAATAACGGGGGGCCGGATGGCTCACCCACCGCGTCAGTCGGCCCCCAGGCGACCGTCCTGGTGGCAAAGGTGGCCATCGCCCAGGGCGAGGCCGTCACGCCCGATAAGGTCGAGGCCAAGCAGATAGATCCGGCGGCCGTCATCCCCACGGCGCTCGTGGATCCGTCCCAGGTGAACGGGCGCGCCGCCGTGGCGGCCGTGGCCAAGGGCCAGCAGGTGACCGCCGAGATCATCGGGGGTGCGGGCTCAAGCCGCATCCCGATCGCGTCCCTGCTCCAGCCGGGCGAGAAGGCGATTGCCTTCCAGGTGGACCGGGTGACCGGGCTCGACTTCCTCATCCAGCCGGGCGACTACGTCGACGTCGTCATGCGCCAGGACATCCCCGTCGTCCAGCCAACCCTCGACACGATTGATCGCCCGGCGAACGAGCAGCGCTTCGAGGTCGTCACCGGGCTCGAGGCAGCGCCAACGGTGAAGACCGTCCTCCAGAACAAGCGGGTGCTGTACGTGTCGGCGACGAACGTCGAGCCGATCACCGGCGCCGAGCCCACGCCGTCCCCCGGGACCGAGGGCGCCCAACCGCCCGAACTGACGAGCATCATCATCATCATCGCCGGCACCGACCAGGATGCCGAAGTGATCAAGCTCGCTCAGTCGAACATTGGGCTCGTCGGCAGCCTGACGGCCGTCCTGCGCGCAGCCGGTGACGTGGCTCCCGAGACTACGACGGGCGTGACCATCTCGCTGCTCATCAGCAAGTACGGCGTTCCGGTGCCCGACATCGTCCTGCTCGAGCGGCAGGCCCCGTAGGCAACCACGCATACCGCTGAGCCGAAAGGGCACCATCCATGATCAAGGTCCTCATCGTCGATGACATCACCGAGACGCGCGAGCATCTGACCAAGTTGCTCGCCTTCGAACAGGCGATTGACGTGGTGGGCGTGGCCGCCTCGGGGGAGGAGGCCATCTCCTCCGCCATGGAACTGCGCCCCGACGTCATCGTGCTGGACATCAACATGCCCGGCATGGATGGCATCGAGGCTGCGGAACTCATCACCCAGCGTCAGCCGTCGGCCGCGATCATCATGATGAGCGTCCACGGGGAAGCCGAGCAGTTGCGCCGCGCCCTGCAGGCCGGGGCTCGCGAGTTCCTGGTCAAGCCGTTCTCCTCCGACGAGTTCAGCGAGACCATCAAGCGGGTGTACGAGCGGGAGTTCGCCCGACGGCAGCAGTTCGAGGCAAACATGCCGACGAGCAAGGCGACGGCATCGGTCGAGGAGATCGAGGACCACCAGGTCATTGCCGTGTTCTCGCCGAAGGGTGGCGCGGGACGGACCACCATCGCCACCAACCTGGCACTCGCGCTGCAGAAGGAGGCCGACGCGACCGTCTGCCTGGTGGACGCCAACCTCCAGTTCGGCGACGTCGGCGTCCTGCTCAACCTGAACCCAAAGAACCGATCGATCATGGACGCGGTGTCTGACGGCGAGCCCGAAGCCGATGTCCTCGATTCGGTCATCATCGAGCACTCCACGGGCATCCGGGTCGTGCTTGCTCCACCGTCGCCCGAAGGTGCCGATCTCATCAGCCCGGCCGCGCTCCGCCAGGTAGTGGATCACCTGAAGACACGTTTCGACTACGTGGTGGTGGATCTTCCGGCCGGTCTGAATGACCACGCGCTGACCGTGATGGATGCGGCCGACCAGATTGTCATCCTGGCCGCCCTCGAGATCACCGCCATCAAGAATCTCCGACTGTTCCTCGAGGTGGCCGACCAGCTCGAGTACGACCGATCGAAGCTGCGGATCGTCATCAATCGGTCTGACGCGGCCCAGGGCATTCGCCTGGCCGATGTCGAGGCCAGCATCCGGCGCTCGGTGGACGGAACCATCGTGTCGGATGGCCGGCTGGCCGTGATGGCCGTGAACCGCGGTGTCCCGTTTGTGGTGTCCACCCCCGAGGCCCCGCTGTCACGGGATATCGCCAGGTTGGCCCAGACGCTGGCAGGCACCTCGGCCGAGACGACGGACGAGAAGACCGCCCGGCGCAGCCTGTTCACACGTCGCTGATCGAGAAGGACTGAACGCCATGTCATTGCTGCGACGCATCGAGAAGACCCAGCCGGGCGCTCCTGAAAAGCCCACTACCGAGGGTCCGAATGGCCGCGGGCCGGTTGCGCCGTCGCGAACGTTTGTCGGAGCGTCACCGAACCGTGAGTCGTTCCGCGAAGCGAAGTACCGGGTTCAGAACCGGCTGATCAACGACCTTGACCCGAAGCTGGACATCACCAACCAGGTCGAGGTCCGCCGCGAGATCGAGACGCTGTTCGCCAAGATCGCGGATGAGGAGGGGATT
>JAHFBB010000087.1 GCA_023250255.1 Chloroflexota bacterium
GGTACCCGCGGGACGGTCACGGCGCAGGACGAATGGCGCGAGCACGTTGGGCAGGACGAGCGAGATCGCCAGCCCTACGTGGGCGACGAGCAGCACGGGAAACGCGGTCATGAGGCAAGGCCGATGCTACCGCAAGCACCCGCAGGGCGGCGCGTAGACTGCCGGCCAGCCATGGAATTCATCGACGGTCCGACACTCCGCCAGCTGGTCCCGATGTCCGCGCTGCTTGATGCGGTCGAAGACGCCTTTCGCGCCGTCAGTGAGGGCCGGGATCGATCGCCGCTGCGGTCCCAGGTCCCGATTCCAGGTGGGACGCTGGTGCTGATGCCCGGGGTTCGGATAGGCGGTTCCGGGCACTCCCTGAAATTGGTGACGGTCATGCCGGGCAATGCGGACCGCGGGCTGCCCACTGTCCAGGCGGTCGCCCTGTGGATCGACGCCGACAGCGGGGAGCCGCGGTACGTCCTTGATGGTCCCACCCTGACCGCCATGCGCACCGGCGCCGCGTCGGGCGTCAGTGCCCGCCTGCTGGCGCGTCCGGATGCCTCGGTGCTGGCCGTCTTCGGCGCGGGTGCTCAGGCCGAATGGCAGATCCGGGCGGTCTGTGCCGCTCGACCGATCCGCGAGGTCCGGGTCTACGCCCGGCGAGCCGAGGCGCTCGCCCGGTTCGTCGAGGCGATGGCCCCACAGCTGGAGGCGACGGTGAGGCCGGTGGCCAGTGCCGCGGAGGCGCTCGCCGGCGCGGATGTCGTGTGCACCGCAACCACCGCAACCACCCCGGTCTTCGAGGCGGAGTTCGTCGAGCCGGGGTCCCATGTCAGCGGCGTCGGCGCGTTCCAGCACTCGATGATCGAACTGCCGCCGGCGCTGTTCTCGCGCGCCGCCCTGGTGGCGGTGGACTCCCGCGAGGCGGCATTGGCCGAGGCGGGGGACCTGGTCGCCGCGCTGAGCAGCGGTGAGCTGACGGACGATGGATTCGTGGAACTTGGGAGCGTGCCCGCCGGCTGGGCCGCGACACGGCCCGCTGACGCCATCACTGTCTTCAAGAGCGTGGGCTTGGCCATCCAGGACCTGGCCGCCGCCGAGGTGGCCGTAGAAGCGCTGACCGCGCGCTAGGCCCCGGTCACCGGGGTGCCAAAGATGGCGATGCCCGGTTCACCGACGAACAACACCCGGACCAGGCGGTCGGATACCGCGGCCAATGCGGGCGCGACAAGCGCACGGAGGGCTGGCGCATCGGCCTGCCGGACAGCCGGGCGCTGCCAGCGGTCAAGGCCGGCCAGCACCCGGTAAATCGCGGCCGGGCGGGTGAGCCACGGTCCATCGACCTTCCACAGCTCGGTCGGCGCCATCACCGCGGCTTCGACCGCGATCGGCTCGGGATCGTCCGGAGGAGGCGGCGGTGGTGATTCCAACCCGACCTGGCCGCCCCCTGGCTGCTCCTCACCCGGCGGCGGGGTTGGGGTGGGACCTGGAGTCTGCGTCGGGGTCGGTGTCGCCGTGGGCGTCGGGGTCGGTGTCGCCGTGGGCGTCGGCGTCGGTGTCGCCGTGGGCGTCGGCGTCGGACTCGGCGTCGGACTCGCGGACGGCTTGGGTGTGGCCGTTACCGTCGGCGAAGGACTCGCCGTCGGCGACGGAGAAGGCGTGGGCGTCGGACTCGCCGTCGGCGTCGGCGTGGGCGTCGGCGAACTGGACGGCGCGGGTGGCGCACCGGTCACGGTCCAACCGGGGTAGTAGTAGGTCAGCAGGATCTGGGCTGCGCCCATTCCGGCCAGGCCGCACGCCTGGGTGCCCCACTGGTACATCTTCACGCCGCCCTTGTTCGCGCCGCAGGCCTCATCGGTCACACCGGAGTTGTAATAGGTCGGGTAGATGAGTCCGTTGCGTAGCGCGCGCGTGGCCCAGGTGTCGTCCACCGCCTTGGCGGAGGAGGCGTAGGTCAGGCGAGTGGGGTCATAGACCTGGTCGGTGGTGCTGTCATAGACGTCGAAGCATTCCCCCGCGGTATTCGTCAGCCCGCGCCAGTGGAGCACGTGGTACCACGCGTACATCTTCACCGCCACCGCCCCTGAGCGCAGCGATTCGGTGGTCCACCAGCTCAGCCACTCGCGCGACAGGACGTTCTTGGCATAGACCTTGAAGTCCACGGTTTCCACCGCGCCGGTGAGGTGTCGGAAGACCCTGATGGTCGGTGGTGGGGTGGTTTCGCTCGTCCAGCCCGAACATGACGCGGCCGCCACCGGACCGATGACGGTCGGGAGGCTGGAACCAACGTGAACGGCAACCGCCAGCAGCAGAGCCGTCGGCAATGAACGACGCATCGATACCGATGGTCGACCGCACAAGACCGCACGGCACCTGACCAGATAGTCCTGCCGGCATGGTCCCTTGGGGTTGGTTCACGCCCAGCGGTGGACCCGGTTCACGAGGGATTCAAGGCCCAATTCGGTCATCAGCGCCTCGAACGTGGGGCGGGGGACACCGTGCCACTCCAGGTCGTCGAGAGTCCCGGGGGCCAGCGCATCGCGGTTCAGGGTCGCCAGTCGGCGGAACAGGAGGGCGTCTGTCCAGCCCGCGCGCAGGCTGGCGTTCAGCCGCCCGGCACCGCGGACGTCCACGTCCCAGGTCAGCGGGTCCTCGGGAATGGCTTCGAGGGTGGTCCAGCGCGCGAGGACCGCTCCCGCGCTGCGCGAACCCCAGCCGGGGAGCCCGGGAAAACCATCGGCGGCGTCACCGACCAGCGCAAGGTAGTCCGGGATGCTGACTGGATCGATGCCGAACTTGCCCCGCACACCATCCTGGTCGTAGGTGATTTCGCGCATCCGGTCCCGGAGGACGACGCGGTCGCCATCGACGCACTGCGACAGATCCTTGTCGACGCTGCAGATGACGACCTGCTCGACCTGCGGGTCGGCCGCGAACCGGGCGGCGGCGGTCGCCAGGCCGTCATCGGCCTCGTCCTCGACCATCGGCCAGCAGACGAGTCCGAGAGCACGGATCGCCTCCTCGGCTGGACGGAACTGCGCGAGTAGGGAGCGGTCGACGCCCACCCCGGTCTTGTAGCCGCGATACAGGTCATTGCGCCAGCTCTCGATGACGTAGTCGGTGGCACAGGCCACGTGGCTCACCTCCGGCTCGCGAAGGAGCTGGAGGAGGGTCTCGACCAGGCCGCGGACCGCGTTCACCGGCTGGCCGCCGGGTCCGGACTGGACCGGCCGTGAGTAGAACGCGCGGAACAGTTCGAAGGTGGCGTCAACCAGGTGGACCTTCATTTCGCCATCGTAGGCGCAGACGGGCCGCAGTCGTACCGCAGTGGACACGGCGCACGTTGGGGAAAAATTCGCGTGGAGTGTTTGCTCGTGCTGGTCGTCGTAGTCGGGGTAGTGGTGGCGGTGTTCTTCGGGGTGGTCACCACCTCGCTCGAGTTCGGTGTGGGGTTTGGCATCACCGTGGGCATCCTGTGGTTCCGGATTGACGAACAGGCCAAGTTGATCCGCGAGCTCCGTCTCGCCCGGTCGATGCCGGACACTCCTCGAGCGGCAGCCGATTTCAGGCCCGAAGCAACCGACCGCCTGCTGCGACCTGCGGTGCCAGTCACCAGGGTGGTGGTCGCGCCCCCCGCTCCTGCTGCTGTGCCAGTCCCGGCCTCGACAGCACCTCCGCGCCCGGCCACGATGGCAACTCCACATTCGCCGCGCCCGCTTGCTCGTCCAGGCCGTTCGCTGGCCGAAATCGAACAGCTCGTTGGTGCCCGGCTTCTCCCCGTTGTCGGCGGGATTGCGTTGATCATTGGGGCGATCTTCTTCCTGGGTCTGGCCTTCAGTCGGGGCTGGATCAACGAGGAGGGTCGGGTGCTCATCGGTCTGGTGGCCGGCATGGGCACCTTTGCGGGTGGGGCTGTCCTGCTCGAGCGCCGTCAGCCGGTCATCGGCCATGTCCTGGTGGCGGTCGGATTGGGAGTCCTCAGCCTCGCTTTCTTTGCCGCGACTCGGCTGTATCAGCTCGTTCCGGGTGAATTCGGCGTGCTGGCGGCCCTGGTGGCGGCTTCGGTGGCCGCCGCGATCGCCATTCGCAACCAGTCACAGATCGTTGCGCTGTTCGGCCTGGTATCGATCATGGCGGCTCCGCCGTTGATGGGCGCCGGTCCTTCCGCCCTGACCCTTGCCTTCCTCGCGACCGCCCTGTTGGGGAGTACGGCCATTTCGCTGTTTCGGTCGTGGTACTGGCTGCCGAGCGTCGCCTTCGCCCTGCTGGCACCTCAGCTGGCCCTGTATCTCGCCGGCGCCCCGCCGCTCCAGCTGGCGCTGCCGGCAGTGGCCGTGTTCGCGGCGCTCAACCTCGTCGCTGCGGCTGGGGAGGAGTGGCGGATCGGACGACAACTCCTCACGCCCTCGTCAGCCGTGCTGGTGGTCGCCAACGCATTCTTCCTGGTTGGCGCGGGCTTTCTCGTCCTGACCGGAGACGATGCCATCTGGCGCGGATGGTTCCTCCTGTTGGCCAGCCTGGGCCACGGGCTGGTCGGGGCGTTCTTCCTGCTGCGACGGGGTGAATTCCACCCGTTCGGGATGCTGGTCAGCGGCACGGCGATCGGCCTGCTGACGCTCGCGGTCGCTGTTCGGCTCGAAGCTCCAGCCGTACCGGTGGCCTGGGCGGCCGAGGCGCTGGCGCTGACCTGGGTCGCCGTGCTTCGGCGCCACCGCTTTGCGGGACTGGCGGCCGTTGCCCTGGGTGCGCTGACCGCCGGCCACCTGCTGGTGGTCGAATACCCGCTCACCTTGATCTTGGATCCGGCCGCACAGTCGGCGCTCCCGTTCGCCAACCCGAATGGCGCAGCCTTCGGCTTCGTTCTGGCCGCGTCCATCGTGGCCCTGGTCATCATCCGGACTCGACTCGACCGCGCTCGCCTGGTCGTTGCCATGGCCCTGGTGACCTCGATGGTCATGCCGCATGAGATTCGGACGGCGGCCCTGGCCGTGTGCTTCGCGGCCATCAGCCTGATCCTGTTTGCGAGCCGATGGCGCTGGCTCGTCCTGTCCGATGCACCCGGCATGGCCACCATCGAGACGCGCTTCGCCCTCGAC
>JAHFBB010000088.1 GCA_023250255.1 Chloroflexota bacterium
AGCACGGTCATTCCCTCGCGCAGATTCGAGCGAATGGGCAGGTCGATGATCCGTCCCGACGGGTCCGCCATTAGGCCGCGCATGCCGGCCAACTGGTGCACCTGGGTGACGTTTCCGCGCGCGCCCGAGTGGGTGATCATCCATACCGAACCGCGCCGATCGAGGCCGTCGAGCATCTGCTGAGTGACGGCGTCGGTGGTGTTTCGCCAGACCTCGACGGTCTGGGTGTATCGCTCGTCCTCGGTGATGAAGCCGCGTCGGAATTCGTGGTCGATCCGCTCGACCTCGAGGTCCGCCGCGGTCAGCAGTGCCTTCTTCTGCTCCGGGATCTTGATGTCGTCAATACCGATGGTGATGCCGGCCACGGTGGCGTAGTGGAAGCCGACGCCCTTGATGCCGTCCACCAGGCGGGCGGTGGCCTTCGGCCCAAGCTCGTGGTAGCAGCGGGCGATGAGTTCCTTGAGTCCTCGGCGATCCATGACCCGGTTCACGTAGCCGAGCTCACGAGGCAACGCCCGATTGAAGATCACCCGGCCGGCGGTGGTGCTGACCAATTCGGTGCGATATTCGCCCTCGTCGTCGGTTTCGCCGGGGTACCAGGTGGCCAGTTCGACGCGCACGGGGGCCTGGAGATGAATGTCGCCGGCCTCGACGGCCATGACCACCTCATCGGCCGAGGAGAAGGCGCGGCCTGCGCCGCTCTCATCCTCGGTCTCGACGGTCAGGTAGTAGCAACCCAGGACCATGTCATGGGTTGGCGACACGACCGGCGATCCATCCGCGGCGCTCAGCAGGTTCTGGGTCGAGAGCATCAGCTCCTTCGCCTCCTTCTGAGCCGCGGTGGACAGCGGCACGTGAACGGCCATCTGGTCGCCGTCGAAGTCCGCGTTGAAGGCAAAGCACACGAGCGGATGGATCTGGATGGCAGACCCTTCCACCAGGACCGGCATGAATGCCTGGATTCCGAGGCGGTGGAGGGTGGGTGCCCGGTTCAGGAGAACCGGGTGGTCGCGAATGACCTCTTCGAGGACGTCCCAGACTTCGGGCCGGACCCGCTCGACAATCCGCTTGGCGCTCTTGATGTTGTGGGCGAAGCCCTTTTCCACGAGTTGGCGCATGACGAACGGCTTGAATAGTTCGAGCGCCATCTTCTTCGGCAAGCCGCACTGGTGCAGCCGGAGCTCGGGGCCAACGACGATGACCGAGCGGCCCGAGTAGTCCACCCGCTTGCCGAGCAGGTTCTGGCGGAATCGCCCCTGCTTGCCCTTGAGCATGTCCGACAGGCTCTTGAGCCGATGGTTGCCGGTGCCGGCAATGGCCCGGCCACGTCGACCGTTGTCGATCAGCGCGTCGCACGCCTCCTGGAGCATCCGCTTCTCGTTGCGGATGATGATCTCCGGCGCCTCGAGGTCGAGCAATCGGCTCAACCGGTTGTTGCGGTTGATGACCCGCCGGTAGAGGTCGTTCAGGTCACTCGTGGCAAACCGGCCACCATCGAGCTGGACCATCGGTCGCAGGTCGGGAGGAATAACCGGCAGGGTGGTCAGAATCATCCATTCGGGTCGGGCGCCGCTCTTGCGGAAGGCCTCGATCAGACGGAGTCGCTTGATGGCCTTCTTCCGGCGCTGGCCGGAGGTCTGGCGCATTTCGACGTGGAGCTGCTGAGCGAGCTCGTCCATGTCGAGGCGCTCGATGACCTTCTTGATGGCCTCGGCGCCCATGCCCGACTCGAACAGCCGACCGTACTGGTCGCTCAGGTGGCGCAATTCGCTCTCGGTGAGGGTTTGCATGACCTTCACGTCGTTGATCTGGGCACGCGCCAGGCGAGCCGCCAGGCGCGCATCGTCGCGAGCCCGATCAGCCTGCTCCTTGGCGCCAGCCAGGGCATCGCTCATGCCGGCGGTCAGGGTGTCCATTGAGCCGGTGAAGGCATCGGTCGCACGCTGGCGGTCTTCGGCGGCAGCACCTTCGGCGGCGCTGACCTCGCCCTTGACGGCAGCCTTCAAGGCCTTGAGAGCGTCCTTGGTGAGGTCCTCGGTGCGGGCGATGACTTCGCCGGTCGGCTCCCAGACCAGCTCCGCCACGACGGTCTTCCCACCTTCGGCCAGAGCGGCCTCGGCGACGCTGCCCGCGGTGGCGATTTCCGCCTTGCGGGCGGCGATGGCTTCATCCACACGGGCCACCGCGGCATCTCGGGAGGCTTCGAGTTCCGCCTTCCGCTCGGCGATGGCGGTGTCGAGTTCGGCCTGGCGCTCGGCGATGATTTCCTGGCCCGCGGCAATCCGCTCGGCCAGTTCCTCCTCGACCCGGGCCAGGGCCTTCTCCCGCTCCGTCTCGTCAACCCGGGTGACGACCGACAGCGCGAAGTACAGGATCCGCTCGAGATTCCGAGGGCTGATGTCCAGCAGGATGCCCAGCCGGCTGGGGGTTCCCTTGAAGTACCAGATGTGGCTGACCGGGCTGGCGAGTTTGATGTGACCCATCCGCTCGCGGCGAACCTTGCTGCGGGTGACTTCAACGCCACACTTGTCGCAGATGATTCCCTTGTAGCGAATGCGCTTGTACTTGCCGCAATAGCACTCCCAGTCCTTGGTCGGACCGAAGATCCGCTCGTCGAAGAGACCATCCTTCTCCGGCTTGAGGGTGCGGTAGTTGATCGTCTCCGGCTTGGTCACCTCGCCCGAGGACCAGGACTTGATCTGGTCCGGCGAGGCGAGACCGATGCGAATGGCTTCGAAGTTGTTGACTTCCAGCATGGCTGCCGTTATTCCTCAAATCCCTGGAGATTGATTCCGCCCAGGTCGGGCAACGGGTAGCTGCCCGAGTCCTCGACGAAACGAATCTCCTCTTCGTTCTCGTTCAGAATCTCCACCGACAGACCCAGCGCCTGGAGCTCCTTGATGAGCACCTTGAACGACTCGGGCACGCCCGGCGGTTGGATCTCTTCGCCCTTGACGATGGCCTCGTAGGTCTGCACCCGACCGAGGACGTCGTCGCTCTTGACCGTGAGCAGTTCCTGCAGGATGTTGGCCGCGCCGTATGCCTCCAGTGCCCAGACTTCCATCTCACCGAAGCGCTGGCCGCCGAACTGCGCCTTGCCACCGAGCGGCTGCTGGGTGATGAGCGAATACGGGCCTGTGCTCCGGGCGTGGATCTTGTCCTCCACCAGGTGGTGCAGCTTCAGCATGTAGATGTAGCCCACGGTCACCCGATGGTCGAATGGGTCACCGGTTCGGCCGTCAAACAGGACGCTCTTGCCGTCCTCGGGAAGACCGGCGCGGGCCAACGCTCCTCGGATGTGTTCCTCCGTGGCGCCGTCGAAGACCGGGGTTGCAGCCTTCAGGCCCAGGACCTTCATCGCCCACCCGAGGTGGGTTTCGAGGATCTGACCGATGTTCATCCGGCTCGGCACGCCCAACGGATTGAGCACGATGTCCACCGGGGTGCCGTCCGGCATGAACGGCATATCCTCCATGGGCATGATCTTGGCGATCACGCCCTTGTTGCCGTGACGGCCGGCCATCTTGTCGCCGACGGCGATCTTGCGCTTCTGGGCAACGCTGACCCGCACCATCCGGTTCACGCCCGGCGGCAACTCGTCGTTCGACTCGCGATTGAACTCACGAACATCAACCACGATCCCCCGCTCACCGTGCGGCAGGCGGAGGGAGCTGTCCTTCACCTCGCGCGCCTTCTCGCCGAAGATCGCACGCAGCAGGCGCTCCTCGGCGGTCAGCTCGGTCTCGCCCTTGGGCGTGATCTTGCCGACCAGGATGTCGCCCGGTTGCACCTCGGCACCCTCGTAGATGATCCCGTCCTCGTTGAGGTCGCGCAGCGACTCCTCACCGACGTTCGGAATGTCGCGGGTGATCTCCTCGGGGCCGAGCTTGGTATCGCGGGCCTCGAGTTCGTGCTTCTCGATGTGAATGCTGGTGAACAAGTCGTCCTTCACCAGCCGCTCGCTGATGACAATGGCGTCCTCGTAGTTGCCGCCTTCGAACGGAAGGAAGGCAACCAGGATGTTCTGGCCGAGGGCCAGCTCGCCGTGATCGGTGGACGAGGTGTCGGCCAGGACCTGGTCGACCGCCACCCGGGCGCCAACGTCGACCAGCGGTCGCTGGTTGATGCAGGTGCCCTGGTTCGAGCGGACGAACTTCTTCAGTTTGTAGGTGTCGCGCTGGTCACCCTCGTCACGCTCGACGATGATCTCGCTGGCGGTCACTCCCACCACCGTCCCCGGTGCGGTCGCCACGACCACCTGCTGGGAATCGAACGCGGCGCGGTACTCGACCCCGGTGCCAACGATCGGCGCCTCGGGAACGATGAGCGGCACGGACTGACGCATCATGTTCGAGCCCATCAACGCGCGGTTCGCGTCGTCGTGCTCCAGGAACGGGATGAGGGCGGTTGCGACGCTGACGATCTGCTTGGGGCTGACGTCCATGTAGTCGACGTCGGTCGCCGGCTCGATGAGGAACTTGTCGCGATAGCGGACCATGACCCGCTCCTCGACGAAGTGCTGGCCATCGTCCAGGGGCGCGTTCGCCTGGGCGATGTAGAACTTCTCTTCCTCGTCGGCGGCCAGGTAGTCGATCTGCTCGGTCACGACCGGGTGAATCGGAACATCCGTGAGCTTGCGCTCCTTGATAGCCGCCCACACTGCCTCGGTGATGGTCGAGTCGGCCTTGGCGAAGACGCCCTTACCGGCCTCCGTGCGGATCTCCGCCGAAAGGCGCTGCCCGACGACGTCGGCCGTACGGTCCTTATGACCAATTGCCTTGCGCACCTTCCGGTAGGGAGTCTCGATGAAGCCGTGCTTGTTGATCTTG
This sequence comes from Chloroflexota bacterium, assembly GCA_023250255.1. Lineage (GTDB taxonomy): Bacteria > Chloroflexota > Limnocylindria > QHBO01 > QHBO01 > JAHFBB01. Next base: position 4,830 of record JAHFBB010000088.1, read on the forward strand.
CCGTAGGTTGCCAATGAGCCGATGAGGCCGATGTTCGGGCCTTCCGGCGTCTCGATCGGGCACATCCGGCCGTAGTGCGAGGGGTGGACGTCGCGGACGTCGAAGCCGGCGCGCTCACGTGATAGGCCACCCGGTCCGAGGGCCGACAGTCGTCGCTTGTTGGTCAACTCGGCCAGCGGGTTGGTCTGATCCATGAACTGGCTGAGCTGGCTGCCGCCGAAGAACTCCTTCATGGCGGCCACCACCGGGC
>JAHFBB010000089.1 GCA_023250255.1 Chloroflexota bacterium
TCGCGGATACCGTCGCCATCCAGGTCGAATACGGATGTCTGGAACGAATTTAGGCGCAGGAGTCGGGTCCCGGGCTCATCGGTCACCGGACGCCCGATGACCATCGGCTCGCCGCCCGCACGGACGGGTCCTGGCTGCAGGATGATCGCCGACAGCAGCAGGCCAGCCACCGTCACCAGTCGACCGATCCGCCTCATGCTCCGCCTCGCAGGGCCTGGATCGGGTCGAGCGTTACGGCATCTTCCAGCGCGGAGGCATCCCCCAGCGGCTGGCCGAGGTAGGCGGCTCGTGCCAGGCGACGGAGGATCTTTCCGTTGCGCGTCTTCGGCAGGGCCGGGACCAGGTGGACCGCCGAGGGCTTGAACGACTTGCCGAGTCGATCGACCACCGTCTGACCGATGGCCGCCGAAAGCGGCGGTGTGGCTCCGTCGCTGTCCCGAACCACAACGAAGACCACGATGGTCTCGCCCTTGACCTCGTCGGGCACGCCAACCGCCAGGGCTTCGACCACCAACGGATGAGCCACCGCCGCCGACTCGACCTCCGCCGGACCGATCCGCTTGCCGGCCACCTTGATCGTGTCGTCGCTCCGACCGGAGATGCTCCAGAAGCCATCCGCATCGAGCCGGGCCCAGTCACCGTGCACCCACAGACCCGGTACCCGCTGCCAGTACGCCTCCAGGTAGCGGTCCGGGTCGTGCCAGAACCCATTCGTCATGCCCGGCCACGGCTGACGGATGGCCAGCTCACCGACCTCGTTGCGCAGCGACTGACCGTCGGCGCCAACCACGTCGGCCGCCATTCCCGGGCACGGTCCGCTGAACGAGGCGGGTGCGATGGGCGTGACGGTGGTGCAGCCCAGGATGCCGCCGCTGATCTCGGTGCCACCGGAGTAATTGATGATCGGCACCCGCTCACCGCCAACGGCGCGGAACAGCCACCACCACGGGTCGAGGTTCCACGGCTCGCCCGTCGAGCCCATGACCCACAGCGATGACAGATCGTGCGCCCGGGGCAGATCGGAGCCATGAGCCATCAGCGAGCGGACGAGGGTGGGGCTGACGCCGAGGTGGGTGACCCCGTGGCGCTCGACCAGGTCCCACAGGCGGTCGGCGGCGGGGAAGTCCGGGGTCCCTTCGTACACGACCAGCCGGGCGCCGAGCAGGAGTGCGCCGGCGACCTCCCACGGACCCATCATCCAGCCCATGTCGGTGAACCAGAACAGGGAGTCGCCCGCCTGCAGGTCGAAACTGTGGGCAAGGTCCACCGCGGCCTTGAGCGGGAACCCGCCGTGCAAGTGAACCGCGCCCTTGGGCGTGCCGCTGGTGCCGGAGGTGTAGATCAGCATGTACGGCTCGTCCGCATCCGTCCTGACCGATGGCAGCGGCTCCCCGACGCTGCCGCGCAGCGCTTCCTCCCAGTCGTGGTCACGCCCGACGACCCACGCCGTCTCACCGCCCAGCCGGCGCACGACCAGGCATCCGGTGACCGATGGTGCCGCCGCCAGCGCCGCGTCCGCGACCTCCTTCATGGCCACCGGCCTGCCGCGCCGCCAGAAGCCATCGGCGGTGACCAGGACCTTCGCTTCGCAATCGATGAGGCGGCTGGCGACCGCATCGGCTCCATAGCCGGAGAAGATCGGGGTGTAGATCGCGCCCAGCTTGCCCACCGCCAGGGTCGCAACCACCGTCTCCGGGAGCATGGGCATGAAGATCCCAACCCGGTCACCCCGTTCCACCCCGAGCCCGGCCAGCGCACGGGCGGCCCGGTCCACCTCGGAGCGCAGCTCACCGCGAGTCAGCCGGCGAACTCCACCATCTTCGCCCTCCCAAACCAGCGCCTCGGCGTCGGGGTCCACGGCGGCCGGATCGTCCACCCCCGCCTCGACATAGTTGAAGCCGGCTCCGATCCACCAGTGGGCCCACTCCGGTCCTCGCGAGGTATCCAGCACGGCGCTCGGTTCAGGGTCGAACCGAATTCCAAGGTCGTGAATGGCCGCGCCCCAGAACCAGGCCGGGTCGGCGACGGCCCGGACCTGGAGTTCCTCGAGATCGTCACAGCCAACGCTGGCGGTGAAGCGCCGGAGCCGGGAACGGCGCAGGTAGTCCGCGGTGGGGCGCCAGGCCGCTGACGGCGAGTCGGTGCCGAAGATCGGCCCCTCCATCGGTCAGTTACGACGCCCGAATGCCCAGCAGGTTGCGGGCAATGACCATCCGCTGGATCTCCGAGGTCCCCTCACCGATCTCGGTCAACTTGGCATCGCGCAGGTAGCGCTCGACCTTGTATTCAGTGACATAGCCGTAGCCGCCGTGGATCTGGACCGCGTCGTTGGTGACGTCGCGGGCGACCTCCGAACAGAACAGCTTGGCCATCGCCGCCTCGGTGCCGAACGGGAGGTGCTGATCCTTCAGCCAGGCGGCGCGGTACAGGAGCAGGCGCGCGGCATCGATCCGGGTGGCCATGTCGGCGACCTTGAAGGCCACGCCCTGGAACGCGCCAATGGGCTTGCCGAATTGCTCACGCTCCTTGGCATAGGCCGATGCGGCCTCGTAGGCCGCCTGCGCCAGGCCCAGGGCCATCGCACCGATCCCGATCCGACCCCCGTCGAGGGTCTCCAGAAACAGCCGGTCCCCCTTGCCCTCCTCGCCCAGGATGTTCTCGGCGGGAATGCGGCAGTCGTCGAACAGGAGCTCGCCGGTCTTGCTGGCATGGAGGCCCATCTTTTCTTCCATCCGACCGATGGTGAATCCGGGCGTTCCCGCCTCGACGATGAACGCACTGATCTTGCCGCTGCCGGCCTCGCGTTCCGTCACCGCGGTGACGATGTAGATATCCGCGACGCCGGCGTTGGTGATGAATCGCTTCGCACCATTGAGCACCCAGTGGCCCTGGTCGTGGCGCGCGGTCGTCTTCGTTCCCCGCGAGTCGGAGCCGGCCCCGGGCTCAGTCAAGCCGTAGGCCCCGAGCTTGGCGCCACTTGCGAGCGGTCGGAGGTAGCGCTCCTTCTGGGCATCGGATCCCGCCGCGTACAGCGGGAAGCAGCCGAGCGACGTGTGGGCGCTGACAATGATCGCCACGCTGCCCGACACCCGCGCCAGCTCTTCGATGGTGATGGCGTACGACAGGGTGTCGAGACCGGTGCCGCCGACCTCGGTCGGATACGGGACGCCGAGCAGGCCCAGTTTGGCGGCCTCGCGGATGATCTCGCTCGGGAACTCGGCGCGGCGCTCCATGCCCTCGACCTCCGGCGCAATCCGGCCTTCGGCGAACGCGCGGACGGTTCGGCGGATGTCCTCATGCTGGGGCGAGAGCGCGAAATCCATCGGCCGCGGAGTCTACCAGCGGCCCTTCCCTGCCCGACAAGGCTCGCGAAACCTTGCCGCGTCGCCCGTCGGCCGGGCATACTGCCGCGCAGAGCATGGTCAGCCCACCGACGGTGCTGGAGGGTCCCGGATTGGCAGACGTAGACGTTCGCCTCGAACACGTCACCAAGCGCTTCGGCGATGTCGTCGCCGTGGATGACCTGTCGCTGGAGATCAACAGCGGCGAATTCTTCTCGATGCTCGGCCCGTCCGGCTGCGGCAAGACGACCACCCTGCGGATGATCGGCGGCTTCGAGGAGACCTCCGGCGGAACCATCTACCTGGGCCAGACCGATGTCACCGGCCTGCCGCCCTACAAGCGCAACGTCAACACCGTCTTTCAGAATTACGCGCTGTTCCCCCACCTGAATATCTACGAGAACGTTGCCTTCGGCCTCCGTCGCCGAAAGGTCCCCGACGCCGAGATCCGCCACCAGGTGGACGCCATGCTCGAGCTGGTCGAGCTCCCCGGTTTCGAGTTCCGCAAGCCCAGCCAGATGTCCGGCGGCCAGCAGCAGCGAGTTGCCCTGGCCCGGGCGCTGATCAACCACCCCCAGGTGTTGCTCCTCGACGAGCCGCTCGGCGCGCTGGACCTGAAGTTGCGCAAGCAGATGCAGATCGAGCTGAAGCGGATCCAGACCGAAGTGGGTATCACCTTCATCTACGTCACCCACGACCAGGAAGAAGCCATGACCATGAGCGATCGGATCGCGGTCATGCGGGCGGGCAAGATCGAGCAACTGGGCAACCCCGAAGAGCTGTACGAACGGCCGACGACTGCCTTCGTATCGGGCTTCCTGGGCGTGAGCAACCTGCTCGCGGGGGAGTTGGCCGGGCGCGACAACGGCTGGGCCGCCGTCCGGCTGACCAGCGGCAGCGTGATTCGCGCTCCAGCCGCCGCCGCGGAAGGCATTGCCAGCGGCGGGGCCGTTCGGGTCGGCGTACGCCCCGAGAAGCTCAAGGTCCTCGCCCTGCAGGGCAGCGAAGACGCCGCCCAGGGCAACGCGGTCGAGGGGGTGGTCGTGGACGCCTCGTACATCGGCGTCAGCACCCAGTACCTCGTCGAGATCGCGGGCGGCCAGCGGCTGACGGTCTACGCCCAGAACATCGAAACCAGCGGCTCGGCCGAAGGCCATGCCGATGGTCAGCGGGTCCGGCTCAGTTGGCGGCCCGAGCACACATTTGTCATTGCCGGCGCGCCGGACGGCGCGTCCGAACCTACCGAAGCTGACGAGGAGGACACCGATGGCTGATTCCGAGCGGACCCAATTGGAGATCGCCATCGAGCGCGCCCTGCGCATCGACCGGTTGTCGCGGCGGAAGTTTCTCCGCCAGGGCACGATCTTTGCCGGCAGCATGCTGACCTTGCCGGCCATCCTCGCCGCCTGCCAGCCGGGGAGCAGCAGCGATGTCACCCTCGAGTGGGCGAACTGGCCGGCCTACATCGATATTGACGAGGAGAACCCGCCCGACCCGACTGCGTACCCAACCATCAACGCGTTCATCGCCGCCAGCGGCATCGGCGTGAACTACACCGAGGCCATCGGTGACAACGCCGAGTTCTACGCCCTCATCCAGCCCGACCTGGCAGCGGGCAACCCGACTGGCTGGGATGCGATCACTCCCGGCGGCTGGGTCATCCAGCGGATGGCCGATCTTGGCTATCTCGAGGAACTCGACCACTCG
>JAHFBB010000090.1 GCA_023250255.1 Chloroflexota bacterium
CCCGCTGGCGGCCCAGCCATCAGAACCGATTCCGAATCGCTCAGGACCGGATCCGCGCCCTGGCGGCGCCATGACCACCAGGCGATGCCCACTGTGAACAGCAGCAGGACCGGGGCGACGATCAGGCCCAGAACCGCGTTCGTGATCCGCGCCTGGTCGAGACTTGCGGTGGCCTCGGGGGTGATGGCCGCATCGATCACCGTCATGGCCGCCAGCAGCGCACCCTCGGGATCCCCGTTCAACAGGTACGGCGCCATGACGTTCTGGCGCATCTGCTGCTGCTCATTGGCATCGAGGTACGCCGCCGAGAAGCCGGCACCGCCAAACGTGCTCAATTGGCCATGGACCAGGTCGTCGTAGTACGAGATGAGGATGACGAAGCCATCGTCGTAGCCGGCACGGCCGATCCCCCACTGGTCGATCAGGGCGGCCGCGGCCGCAACATTCGATTCGCCGGTGGCACTCGGGTCAACCTGGAGGTAGATGACGATCTCCGCCCCGCTGCGCTGCTCGATGTCGTCAATCTGTGACTGCAGCGAGGCCTCGACCGCAGCGGACAGGACGTCGGGCTCGTCGTAGACCGATTGCCCGGCGACCGGGTCGGGGAACGGCGGCCCAGCCGCACGGGCGACTGCCGCCAGCGCGATCACCAGCAGAGTGGCGAGGAGGAGAGCGCGGCGCATCATCCGCGGTGCCCCCAGCCGCGCGCCTGCTCGATGGCGCCGCGAATGAGGTCGGCACTCGGCACGGGTTCGCCGGCATACGTCCGCTTCCCCAGACTGACCGCGCCGGCGCCGGCCGGATCGATGTCCGCTCCGTCGATCCGGATGGTGGGCGAGCCGGGGAAGGCCAGCAGCTCGGCATCGGCCGCTGAGTTGACCGCAATCATCTGGACGGGTGTCTCGAACGCATCCTCCAGCAGCACCTCTACCAGTCGTTGGCGGGCGGCCATGGCGTTCGGGTCGGTGTCGACATACAGCAGTTCTACCCGCATGACGCTCAGCCTACGACCAGACCGATGACCGCGCACACGACCGCTACCGCCGCCAGACCAATGGCCGCCCACAGCCGCGGCGGCATGGGTGGAGGCGTCTCGGTCGGGCCGCGGCGGCCGCGCCAGGCGAGATAGCGATCGGCATTCCGGTTGCGTTCCAGCGCTGCCTGGCGGTCGCGCCACGGTGGGATGCCAAGCCAGGCCGCGGTGATCCCCGCCACCAGGGCGGCGGCAAACCAGGCGGCACTCATCGGGCGGTCGCCGCGTCGAGCAGCCAGGTGACCTGCGCCGCGCCGATGGCGGTGGCGGGCAGGGTGGGGTCGCCGGCCTGAACTCCAGCCAGGGCGACGGCCTTGTCCGCGCCGGTCACCAGGAAGGTCACCTGGCGGGCGGCATTGAGCAGGGGGTAGGTCATGGTCAGCCGGGCAGCACCGTCTGGCGCCGTGGTCGCCACCACCAACCGCTCGGTCTCGGTGAGGGCGGGCGAGTCGGGAAACAGCGAGGCGGTGTGGCCGTCGGCGCCCATCCCCAGCCAGACGAGGTCGAGCACCGGCACTGGGCCGCCGGCAACCGCCCGCAGCTCTGCCTCGGCGTCGCGTGCCGCCGCGTCGAGGTCGAGGGCGACGCAGTCCATGGGATGAATGGTCACCCCGTCCATGTCGTCCAGCAGCGCGCGCCGCGCTTCCCCGGCATTCGAGGCGGGGTCATCCTGCGGAACGGCCCGGTCGTCGCCCCAGAAGACATGGGTCTGCGACCAGGGCACCGGCGCGGTGCGCAGGAGGTGATAAGCCATATGCGGGGTCCGGCCACCAGACAGCGCCACCACGAACTGGCCGTGGGCGGCGACCGCGTTGCGCGCGGCGGCGACGAACCCCTCGGCGGCGGCCTCGGCGACCTCTGCCGGCGTGGCAAAGACCCGAAACTCGACCCTGCTCACCCGGTGCCCCGCGCCTCCCCGAGCAGGATGGCCGCCGCCCGCAGGGCGTCCTCGTAGACCAGGTCGCGGTGGCCGGCACTCAGTTGGCGGCGGAGGACGTCGGCATCGGACTCGTCGGGCAGGACCATGTGGCGCATTCGGGCGGTCATGCCGTCCTCGTTGCTGACCACCGCGGCCAGGTCATCGGTCCGGTCGACCAGGAATTCGGCCGACCCCGCCTCGCCATGGGCTCGCAGCCGGAGGTGAAGGATCTCGCCTGGCCGGTGCTCGCTGTTCGCTTCGGGCACGAGGTTGATCTCGATCATCTGGTATTGGCCCTCGAGCCGAAGGTGGTCGCCGGGGCCGTCATCGGTCCGGTGGACACGACGCCAGCCGAGGCGGGTGGCCAACCAGCCGGCATACAGGTAGGCGGCCGCAGAGGGGCCGGCCGCGTACGACACCGTCAAGCGCGACAGGTTCGGCAGGTAGCGGCGGAAGCGGGGGGCGTCGAAGAATTCGGCAGTGACTTCCTGCCAGGGTGCCAGCCGCTCCCAGCACAGGTCGCCGACCCCGCTCCGATGGCGAATGGTGCCCAGCCGGCGGAGCCCGGTCAGCAGGTCGGCGAAGTCGGCGGTGTCGACCATTACCCGGTCGCCGATTTCCACGAGTTGATCGAAGATCGGGTCCGCCAGCGGAGGGTCGTCAGGCCACCAGACATGGGTTGGCAGATCGTGGATGACCAGCGGGGCGACGATCCCGTCGAGATGGCGAGCCGCCTCACCACGAACTGTGAGGATGACCTGGTCGTAGCAGGTCGGGGTCTCCGCCGCCCCGGTCAGGCAGTGGGTCCGGATCTGGGCGTCGATGCTGCCGGCCGCCTCGTTCGCCTCGGCAATGAGGATGATCGCCCGCGACGGATGCCGATTGCCCAGCGCCAGCAACAGGTCCAGCGCGCGATCGGCCGCCGCCGGTGTCGGCACGAACACGATCAGGTTCATGACCGATGCCCGGGCCACCGCCATGCCCTTCTCGGCCACCGTCCCGCCCGGCGCGGCGGTGGCCGCGGTCCAGCGCCGGGCCAGCTCGTCGGCCACGGCGGCCACGCTGGTTCCCCGGGCATCCCAGGGCGGGAGGGTCAGGCTGTCAGGGGTCATAGCCGCCGCCAGGAAAAGCCCCCCGGCTCGAGCAGACCGTCGGCCGCCGGCGGTCCCCACGAACCGGCGCCGTAGAAGTGGACCGGGCCACCGCGCCCGCTCGCCCACGCCTCGAGGACCGGATCGAGGATGTCCCACGAGCGCTCGACGGCGTCGTCGCGGGTGAAGTGGGTGGCGTCGCCCAGCATCGCGTCCAGCAGGAGGGTCTCGTAGGCGTCGGGCGAGTCCACGGTGAATGACGAGCCGTAGCGGAAGTCCATGTTGACGCTGCGGATGGTGAGCCCCGGCCCAGGAACCTTCGCCCCGAAGCGGATGAGGATGCCCTCGTCGGGCTGGACGCGGATGGCCAGGATGTTCGGCTCCATGGCCGGCGCCCCGTCGCGCCCGAACAGGGCCAGCGGCGGACGGCGGAACTGGACGGCAATCTCGGTCACCCGGGCGGCCATGGCCTTGCCGGTCCGGACGAAGAATGGAACCCCGGCCCAGCGCCACGAATCAATCGCCAGCTTGAGAGCGACGTACGTCTCGGTCTCCGAATCGGGCGCGACCTCCGGCTCGTCGCGGTAGGCCGCCACCTTGTTGCCCGCGACCCAGCCGGCCACGTACTGCCCGCGCACCGCCATCTGGCTGACCTCGTCGGGCGTGGGCCGATGGATGGCGCGCAGGACCTTGCCCTTCTCGTCATGAAGGTCGCGGGCCGCAAACTCGACCGGCGGCTCCATGGCGAACACCGCCAACAGCTGGAGGACGTGGCTCTGGACGATGTCACGCAGCGCCCCGGTCTGGTCGTAGAACTCGCCCCGTCCCTCGACACCCACCGTCTCGGCCACCGTGATCTGCACCGATTCGATGTATCGCCGATTCCAGATGGGCTCGAACAGGCCGTTGCCAAATCGGAAGACCGCCAGGTTCTGGACGGTCTCCTTGCCGAGGTAGTGGTCGATCCGGAAGACCTGCTCCGGCTCGAACTCCTCGCCGATCTGGCGAATGAGCGTGCGCGCCGATGCGCCGTCGAAGCCGAACGGCTTCTCGACGATGACCCGCGTCCAGCCGCCCCGGCCGGCCCCCCCACCATGACGGGCCAGGCCCGAGGCACCCAGATGACTGATCACTTCGGGCGCCAGGCTTGGCTGGACCGCGAGGTTGAACAGCCGGTTGCCGGTCGTACCCCGATCCCGGTCGATCCGGTCCAGGCGCGCCGACAGGGCGGCGTAGGCCTCGGGGTCGTCGAGGTTGCCCGCCTGGTATTCGATGCCGGTGGCGAACGAGTCCCACACCGCGTCATTCACCGGTCGGTTCCGGCTGAACTCGTCGATACCGGTGCGCAGATGCGCGCGGAACTCCTCATCGCTCATCTGTCGTCGGGCGAAGCCGACCACGCTGAATTCAGGCGGCAGGTAGCCGCCGAGCATGAGGTTGTAGAGCGCGGGTGCCAGCTTGCGCCGGGTCAGGTCACCGGTCGCGCCGCAGATGACGAACGTGCACGGCTCGGGCATTCGCTCCAGGCGGAGGCCCTCGCGCAGCGGGTTGGGCGGAGCCCCGCCGGGGAGGGTGGACATCGGCCTAGGAGGGGTCGTCCGCGGACTTCACGGCGTGGCCGCCGAATTGCTTGCGCAACGCCGCCTGCACCCGATCGCCGTAGCTGTCCGGCGATCGCCGCGAGCGGAAGCGACCGATAAGCGCCATGGTGATCACCGGCGCCGGCACATCGTGAGCCATCGCCTCGGCCACGGTCCAGCGTCCCTCGCCCGAATCAGCCACCCAGCCGGCGATATCGGCGAGGTCGTTCCCTTCGGCGTCGAATGCGTTTCCCGCCAATTCCAGCAGCCACGAGCGGATGACGCTGCCCTCGTTCCACAGCCGGGCAATGGCGGCCAGGTCGAGGGAATAGTCCGATGCGTGCAGGATGTCGAATCCCTCGGCGCA
>JAHFBB010000091.1 GCA_023250255.1 Chloroflexota bacterium
GGTCGCCGCACTGTCGACCCGTCCGGCTGCGCTCATTGGCGAATCGCGCTCGCTGGCGGTGGGCACCCCCGCAGATCTCGTCCTGTTCGATCCGGCCGCCCGCTGGACCGTGGGCGACCTCGCCTCGGCCTCGTCCAACACCCCCCTGTTGGGCCTGAGCCTCCCGGGAGTCGTGCGGCTCACGGTGGCCAGCGGCCGGGTGACCTACGACCAGGATTTGCTCGAAAGGCCGTGATCTGCGGGATGTGGGACCATGCGCAGCCGCATGGCCATCCGGATGAACGAGGAACTTGACCCCAACGAGGGACCCGGCTTCGGGTGCTTCATCTGGCAGGCGATCCTGTTCGCCGGAATCCTGTTCCTGATCCCCGTCGGCGTCTTCAGCCTGCACTGGCCCGTGTGGCTGCTGAGCATCCTGATGTTCATCGACCTGATCCTGTTGTTCTTCGTGAGCATGACCGCGGTCTTCCTGCTGCGGGTCTTCTTCGCCGGCCGCCGGACGACCCGAGGACGGCAGTTCGGACCGCCAGCGGCGGAGATCGAATTGAGCACGACTGGCGCCGAGCCGATACAGTCCGCCGACCAGACCGATGAACCGGCCGGGCCGACCGAACCGACCGAACCGCAAGGGAGCGCCTGAACCGTGCCGCTGATGGTGACCTTCTTCAACGTTCGACAGGGACGTGACTGGATGTTCAAGCGCGGCATGCGCCATTTCGTGCCGCGCACGATGCGCGACTACGAGGCGACCTACGGCATCCGCTTCGTCGGCTGGTTCAACGTCACCGAGGGGTCGGAGTGGAACAACCTGATCATCCTCGACTTGCCGAACTACGAGGTCCTCGACCGGCTCTACGAGGATCCGAAGACCCGCGGTCTCGGCCACCGGGTGGCCGAATCGGTCTTTGACAAGAAGCACACCATCTTCCTCCGCGAACGGATGGGCCCGGACATGGTCTACAAGCCATGAGTTCCGATCGGATCGCGGCCCTCCGCGAGCTCGCCGCCGATGCCGAGCTGGAGCGCCGCGAATTCCTGTTCGAGGCAACCGAATTGCTCCACCGGTTCCTCGAGGCGAACCGCGAGCGACTGCGGGAAATCGGTCCGTTGCGACTGGTGGACGACGAACAGGACCACCTGACGTATAACCCGGTCGACAACTCGTGGACGACCAGATTGACCTACCAGGATCCGGCGGATGGTGAGTGGTACGACGAAGAGCAGGTCGTTGAGGCGACCTCGGAAATCGTCGAGCTGTACAACCCCGCGGACATCCTGGCGTGGATTATCGAGGCCGCCAAGGACCCGACGACTCACCTCCTGCCGGCCGACGAGTTGGCCGCTGCCGAGACACCGCCCGAGGAGGGCGAGGCTGACTGGCAGGCGGACCTGCCCGCCGAGCAGCGCGAAACGCTGGCCGCCCAGCGACTCTGGCAACTGGCCGATACCTACCGGGGTCAGCTGACCGAACAGCAGCGCCAGCTGCTCCGCGAGTTCGCCGCAAACGCCGAGGACGCCCTTCGACGGACGGGCGACCTCGCCCTGATCGAGGATGGCGACGACGTGCTCATCCTCCGGGCGGACGGTCATTTCGAGACGAGCCTCGATCTCGCCGACCTGCCGGCCGGCACTGCGCTGGATCTCGATCCCGGACGAATGGGCCTGACGGTGACCGATGCGCGCACCGTAGCGGAGTTCTACGACCCCGCGGATGTGCTCGGCTGGGTGACCGAGGCGCTCTCCGAGCGATACCCCAGTGTCGATTTCTCCGCGGTCTACGACTGAGGTCACTGACAGACCGATGACCGCCGGGCCGTGGCCTGCCGACCTGGCCGCAGCCTCCGTCGAGGAGATCTTCACCGCCGCCGGAGCCCTGCGAACCGGCCATTTCCGCTTGAAGAGCGGCCTCCATTCAGACCGCTACCTGGAGAAGTTCGCCGTGCTCCAGTACCCACCGCTGGCCACCGAGCTCTGCCGCCGATTGGCCGACGCGATCGCGCCCTATGACCCCCAGGTGGTGGTCGGGCCAACCACGGGCGGCGTCCTGCTTGCCTACGCCACAGCCCGCTGGCTGGGGGACGACGTCCGGGGCCTGTTCGCCGAACCGGCCGAGCGCGGCATTCGGGCCCTGCGCCGTGGATTCACCGTCGCGCCCGACGAGCGGATCGTGCTCGTGGACGACATCCTCACCACCGGGGAATCGCTCCGCGAGACGGTCAGCGCGGTGGCAACCGCCGGAGGCCGACCGTTGGCCGCCGCCGTGCTGGTCGATCGGTCGGGAGGAACCGCGGACATCGGCCTGCCGGTCCACCCATTGGCATCATTGGACATTGCCACCTGGCCCGCGGACGCCTGCCCGCTGTGCGCTGTCGGGCAGCCGGTGATCGTGCCGGGAAGCAGCGCGCCCTAGGCCGGGTCGGTCGCGGGGTCCTGCCAGCGGACCTCGGTCAGCCGGGCGGGCGGGAACTCCCCGTCGGCCGGCACGATCCCCGCCTCAGCCTCGAGCGGAATGCCAATCGGGGCGACGAGATATCGGCCGGCCAGCCGACGAGCATCCGGATCGACGGCAAAACCTGCCTTTGCGCGATGGAACGTCACGGTCAGGTCGGCCTGAACGACCGGGTCGGACTGCACCCCGCTGGTCAGGTCGATGAGCGTGGGCGTGTCGACCGCCAGTACACGACAGGGCCGGCCGGCGGCGATGGCATGGGTGCGGACCGCGTTCAGCAACTCCACGGCGCTGAGCACCGGTTCGCGGAGCTGGCCACGGGCCCCGGATCCGAGCAGCGCATCGATCAGCAGTGTTCCCCCAGCGATGCTCGAGCGGAGCGCCCGGAGCGCATCGGCAGTCGGTGCGACATGGACAACCAGCGAACCGCTGGCGGCCATCGCCTCGAGAAGCGTCCAGTTGCGGCGGGCAGCACCGTCGCGGATGGCCAGCGGGTCGCCCGCAAGGACCACGGTGCATGGTCGGCCGGCGGCGGCAAGTCGCCGAGCAACGACGAATCCATCTCCCCCGTTGTTGCCGGTTCCGCACAGGACGACGATCAACGGTCCCTGAAACAATGGCCCACCGGGGCCTCGAACGTCCTCGGCGAGGCGCGCCACCTCAACCAGGGCAACCTCGGCCACAGCCGCACCGGCACTCTCCATGAGGGCGTCTTCTGCCAGGCCCAGGACCTGCGCGGCCTGATCGATGGCGGTCATCTCCGCCGCACCAATCAGGACCGGAACGTCGCGCACGGCCGGCGCGCCGCCGGCCGAATCGGTCATTCGAGGGTCAGCAGGTAATTGACGATGGTCTGAATCTCCCCGGCCGTGAGCGTTTCGCCGAACAGCGGCATGCCCATCCGTTCGAGGTCAGCGACATCGGGGCCTGTACCGTCGATCCACAGGTTCGGCCACGTGTCGGGGTAGGCCGTCCCGAGATCCTGCAGATTCTCGCTGGTCGGACCGTTGGCCACGCCATGGAGGCTCGGGAATGCGCCCTGGCCAGCGAGATCGGCCCCGTGGCAGCCCTGGCAGCCGGCCGCCTCGATCAGCGCCAACGCAGCATCATTCGGGTCCTCGGTGGCACTGGCAGCAGGCCCAACGAGATCGGGGTTCGTGCCGGCGGCATTGGTCACCGCGTAGGCACCCCCAACCAGGATCAGGAAGATCACCAGGGCAATTGCCCAGCCGGGAACGCCGGCATTGCCGGCCCCGACCGGCGCTGGCAGCGTCATCCCTGGCTCGTTACCGATGCCGCAGCGGTGACCGCTGCCGGGGCCGTGATCGCCACCGGACGGCCGTGAGCGGCCAGCAGGTAGGTGTCGATTGCGTGGGTCAGGCCAGCCAGGGCGGTGAGGCCCAGTCCGCCCGCCACGGCAAGGTGGGCGAAGCGCAGGAAATCACCGTTATCGCGCGCGATGGGCAATGGATGGAGGGTGATCAAGGCCAGGGCCATCAGGCTCAGGGCCGTGATCGCAGCGCCACCGAACGCCGCCCACAGGGTGATCGCGGTGATCAGGTTCGGGGTCCACGCCTGGCGCTGCATGCGCGGCCAGGCGTGCGTCGCCACCGCAAGGTTCGCCAGGGTAGCGAAACCGAACAGGATCAAGGCTCCCAAACCGATCGGCCACTCGGTGAGTCCGAGAGCGGTCTGGACCTCGCGCAGGCTGCCGACTGCGACGAGGAGGCCGCTGGCCACCAGGAACACGATGGCCACCAGCGCCATGGCGGGTGCGCCCGGTCCGAGAACCGACCGCCAATTGCCGGCCAGACTCGACCACAGGTTCGCGACGATGAAGACCATCGGGACCAGCAGGAGCATGGTGGCGACGTTGCCGGCTGTGGTCACCGCGTAGGGAATGGACGGGTGGACCAGCGCACCGGCCAGCGAAACCGCGCCAATGCCCGCCCATGCGCCAAAAGCCAGTGTCGCCATCTGGGCGGAGTACAAAGTGCCACCCGCCAGCCGAGGCACCAGGTAGTGCAGCGCACCAACGGGTACCGCGACCAGCCAGAACACGATCATCGTCCGGGTCAGCAGTGCATCCAGCAGCAGGTCGTTTGGCTCGCCCAGGCTGATGACCGAGTTCAGCATGGCAATGAGCGACACGACCAGCACCATGATCGTCCCGAGCGCGAACCAGGGGACCGGGGCCGACCAGTTGGCACCCTTCCAGACCGACCGCCAGAACGAGTCCACGGCCATGATCAGACCAAGCAAGGCGACCGCCTGGACCGGCAGCGGGAAGCCGGTCAGGGTGCCTTCCTGGGCGTAGGCCGGCAGATACAGCAGGGTGATCCCGGCGGTGACGGCAACGTTGAAGGTGGCGGCACCGAGCACCGCCTCCTTCTCACCGACGATGGGCGTGCCGCTGGCGCGCGGGGTGATGAAGAAAATCGCACCCAGGGCGCCGTTGGTCAGCCAGCCCCAGGCCAGCACGTGCGCG